>JACQLG010000030.1 GCA_016204155.1 Candidatus Niyogiibacteriota bacterium
AAGCGAGTTGCGGGCGCACGACAAAGAAACCCCGGAAAAACCAAAAAAAAATCTCCTTGAGCTCGCGGTTTCATTTTTCACCGGAGAATTCACACGCCTCATAAACGAAAAAGGCGGATCAATCGCAGAAATAAAAATAACGCCGGAAAATTTCGGTGAAATCCTTATCTACGTCGCGGAAGACAAAATTTCAGCCCTTGCCGCAAAAACGGTATTTACCGAAATGTTTCGGACCGGAGAAGATCCGTCGGACATAATCGAACGCCTCGGGCTTTGGCAAATATCCGATACGAGTGGCCTCGAAGATATTGCATCCCACATAATCACGGAAAACCCAAAAGCGGTTGAGGACTATAAAAAAGGAAAAGATGCGTCCCTTCAATTCCTCGTGGGACAAGCGATGAAAGAATCGCGGGGGAAAGCAAATCCGAAAATCGTCGGCGACATTATCCGGAACATTCTCTCTTCAACACAATGAGCCACTCCCATTCGCTCAAAATCTACCGGCGGCGATGGCATCTCGTGGTGACATTCGCCGTAATATTTCTCCCGTTCCTCTTTATATTCGGATTCACGAAATACGCTGGAATTCAAACATCAACGGTCTTCATTGACCTCGGCGCCTCTCTCCTTCGCGTGTTTTCCGCCTACGCCGCTTCGGTTTTTCTCGCGATGATACTGGTCCTTCTCATAAATGGTAGACGTTTCGAAAATTTTTTCCTCCCTGTTCTCGATGTTCTCCAAAGCTTTCCCGCCTTCGCGCTCCTGCCGATTTTAACGGTCTGGTTCGGGCCAGGGAACCTTGCAGCGATTTTTTTCTTAATCGCAACCATGCTCTGGCCGATCCTTTTTTCTGCGCTCTCTTCAATCCGCATGGAACGCAAAGACCTTGAAGAAGCCGCCGTAATTTTTGGCGCGCGCGGAACGAAAAAACTTATTTCTTTTACACTCCCAATGGCACTCCCTGGGCTTGTAATGGGCTCAATCGTCGGCCTTGGAGAAGGGTGGGAAGCTATTGTCGGCGCAGAGATCATCGGCGTCACTCCGGGAATCGGAAATTTCCTAAATACCGCCGCGGTAAAAGGGGAATATCAAATCCTTGCGTTCGGCATTATCGCGCTTCTTTTGTTTCTCTTCACCTTGAATAAACTTATTTGGCTTCCGCTTCTCAAACGGAGCCATGACTACTCCCATGAATGATGAATTTGCAATCGTAGCGTCAGGATTGGATCACGTGTTTATTGCTGATGACGGGAAAAAGACCGACGCCGTCAAAGACGTTTCGTTTTCCGTACGGCGCGGAGAGTTTTTTACGATCCTCGGACCCTCGGGATGCGGAAAATCAACGCTTCTTCGCATCCTCGCGGGCATGATCGAACCCACAAAAGGATCGGTGAAATTCCCGGCGGGCCACGAACCGCAAAATATTTCGATGGTGTTCCAATCGTTCGCGCTCTTCCCGTGGCTTACCGTATATAAAAATGTTGAGTTTGGACTCACGATGCGGGAAGTTCCCAAACACGACCAAAAGCGCCTCACCGAAGAACACATAAAGGAAATGGGACTTGAAGGGTTTGAACAAAGCTACCCAAAGGACCTTTCCGGCGGGATGAAACAACGCGTGGGGATTGCGCGCGCCCTCGCCATTTCTCCCAATATCCTTCTTATGGATGAGCCATTCTCGGCGCTCGACGCCTTCACCGCGGAAAACCTCCGGAAAGATATGCTCTCTCTGTGGCTTCGCGACACAATAACCATTATCATGGTAACGCACCTCATTGATGAGGCGATCGAGATGTCAGACCGAGTCCTCATCATGACGCCGCGCCCCGGGAAAGTGGAGATAGTGCTTCCGGTCCAACTCGACCGGCCGAGGAATAAACGATCAAAAGAATTTTTTGAGCTCGCAGATAGCATCGCGCGCTATGTAAAGATATAGGATCAAGCAATACCGCATGGATATACCCTTCATTTTCATTTTTCTCCCCTTGAATTCAGAAACCGCGCTCTATACGGTTCTTTTTTTAATTCTCATTGTTTCTGGCTTTGGTATCCCGATTCCCGAAGAAGCAACGCTTTTTATCGGCGGATACCTCGCGTACCTTGAATTTATCGATTTCTGGCTAGCGGTTTATATCCTTACCCTCGGCATCATTGTGGCTGACAACGCCGGGTATTTTTTTGGCCGCCTCGCAGGAACATACCTATCGGAAAAGCTCTCCCGCTTTAAATACGCAAATATCTTTCTTGGCAAGACCAAGAATTATTTCGACAAATACGGCGAGCCGACGGTTTTGTTCACGCGGCCGCTCTTGGGCGTTCGCGTACTTGTCCCGATCCTTGCCGGAAACTTCAAAATGAATTTTTTTAAATTCTTCATTTTCGACGCCTTGGGCGCAATCCCGTGGACATTTCTTTTGGTATCCGCGAGCTACTATTTTGGCCACGGGCTTGATTTTCTTACCGAAGTGCGGGAAATTAAATACGTCATTCTGACCTCGGGCATTATCGGGGTCCTGTTTCTCGCGGCTCGAGTTATCCGCAAAGAAAAAGAGAAAATTCAATCGGAATTCCCTTCGGAATAGACAGATAGTAACAGCAAAACGATAGTTCCCTTCACCCTCCCATCTTTTCATGCGGGATTAGTTTAGTGGGTTGAAGCATGATATGCTTCAACGGGAAATTTAGCGAGCTCGCGAAGCCGTGCGAACGTAAAAATTTCCCGGGGGCCGCGCTGTCGGAAGCGCGGCAAGGCGAAGCCCGCTTCCCAAACCCCGTTAGAAATTAATGCGGCCATAGTTTAGTGGCAGGACGACTGCTTCCCAAGCAGTAGGCGCGAGTTCGATTCTCGCTGGCCGCAAAAATAAATTTCTAACGGGGCAAGCAGTAGGCGCGAGTTCGACTTGTCCCGACACTAAATTTTGACTCGTTGGTGCTGCTCCGAATGAGCTGGCGAAATAACCATGGAAATTGGTTTTATTGAAAATAAAACAGCAATCGAAATGCAGCAGTCAAAATTTTAGTGCGGGATTCTCCCTAGCCGCAAAGGTCGAAATTTTTTATCCGCGTTAAAAATCTAAAAAACAATGGGACACGAATTTACGCCAACACCAAAGCAACCCGAAGATCCACGAGAAAAATATTCTTCTCCGGTTTCGAGTGAAGAGCTAATGGCGAGGTTACACGATCTCGGAATTTCTGTTCCTGATAAAATAAGAAAAGGTGAACTCGGTGAGACATTTTTTGATGAATGGGCTACGTTACAAGGAAGAATAAAAGAGATCGATAAAGAATGGAATATGCTAATGTTTAGCAAAGGCAAGCGCACAAAAAAGATTAGAAAAGCAATCGAGGACTCATCAAATGGACTGGATGCATTGCAAAAAAGGTCAGCACAGTTGCAGGATTTAATGGCACGAGGCATTTTCACCGAGAGCCAAAAAGAGCGAAGCTTTGACAACATAATTGATCGCGTACTGGATAGAGAACTGGAGAGAAAAAAGAGGAAACAAAACGACGGAAAGACAGAATAGTATTTATTTACACCTTCGTTAACTGGTTTATGTTAGGATCGAAAAAAATTCTAGCGTCGTTTAACCCCTATGAGCCGGGAAATACCCCAAAAAGCCACTTCACAAGAGATACCCGTTGCATCAATAGTAAGCGCCGAAACAATTGAGCGGGGAATTTTGAGCTTATTAAACGCCTCACCCCAAAACAAAAAAGCTGAAACTCTGGTAAGTAAATTGTCCACGGTTTTTTCCGGCATACCCGAAGATAAAGCGGCAAAATTGGAAAATATCTTTGAAGAACTGCGGGTAACGTCTACGGAAAGCGAAGAAGACCTCGCGCATGCCGCAACTACAAAACTTTATGCTTTTATAACCGAGAACTTCACGGCACAAGAAATAGAGGCAAGAATACGTTCGGCCTTCGTTGAGCAAGGCGGCTTTATTCCTCTAAACGAGATACTATCGTATGGGATATATAGGAACGAAGCCCACATTCATTTAGCGCCAGCTAGAACAAAACCAGTTAGAGAAACCACGGAGCTTATTAAACAAGGACTTAGCGAATTAGCTCGTAAAATCACATCTGACAAAGAACTACGAGATATTGATTTGATAACTGCTACCTCCTGGATTGTCGCAAAGCACCCGAAAACAATGGAACGGCTTGGTTTTACCACTGAAGGGCCAATTACCGATGAAATGAAGAGGGAACACTTTGCAGACGAGACCAGAGACGTTAGTAAGTGCTACATGAGCAAAGAAGAACTACTAAGATTATATAGTTAGTGGTTTGCCCGCAAAAAACAAATTTTAATTTCGTTTGCAAGATTGCAAATAATTTGTGCAGATTTTAGTGACGGGGCAAACCAAGGCCCGCAATTTTGAACGAAGAGACCATGCGAACTGAACCAAAAAAGGTAATTCTATTCGATGTCTATCAAACTCTCATTGATATAGATATTAATGATGAGAATAAAAAGAGAAATCAGACAAATGCGTGGGAAAATCTTGCAAAATCCCTTGAACAGTATGGCGTACGAATAAGCCCGGCCGAACTTCGTGAACTAAATGAGAAAAAACAAGAAAGTTTTTATGTGGGAAAGGACAAGAAAATTCAACACCACAATTTTTGCAAACTTTTAGGACAATTATTAAAAGAGGATTTGAGCGTTGAACTTCCGCAAGAAGAAATTTGTTCCTTAATATACGAGTACCACAAAATCGCTCGCGGATATGCCCGTTTATATCCAGGGGTTGCTGAAACTCTTGCCCTGCTTAAAGAAAAATATACGTTATCGATCGCTAGTTATACGCAAGGATGTTTTACTAAATCTGAACTGATAGAGTTGGGCATAGATAAATATTTTTCTTATTTTGTTTACACTTCAGATATTGGATTTCATAAAGCATCTTCAAAATTTTACGAGCGGTGTCTAGAAATTACGGGAGAGAAAGCTGAAAATTGTGCTATGGTTGGGGATAATTATGACGTTGATATTCTTATCCCCCAAAAATTAGGATTAAAAACAGTATGGATTAAAAATCCTCTGACAGCTCATCAACACACTCATCTGTTTGAACAAGAGCCAAAAGACATGATTAATCTCGAAGAATTTGATAAGCTACCAGAAGTGATTGAGAAGATTTTTAACTGATTGGCGGCGAAAACCGTTCGAACTATTTTAAGAATACCGCAATCAAGAATACCGCAATCAAAAAAGAAAACCCCGCAGGGGGTTTTCTTTTCGCATCGGATCTCCGAAACTATTTCCCGAATGCGGCCTGGAGGTCAGTGCGCGCTTTTTCAACCGCGGTTTTGAAATCATCCACGGCTTTCTTTACGGCGGCTCGACGCGTATCCTGCAGGGTTTTCACGGTGTCGCGGACTTTTTCCGCGGCTTTCATATCGTCCTGGAATTTTTTGCGCGCATTTTCAACCGCAGTGCGATATGCCTCACGCGCTGTTGCCGGAGCGACTCCGGACGAACAATCCGATTTTGCTTTTGCCATTGCGGCATCAAGCGAACTCTTGAGCGTTGCAATCGCCGCGTCAACCGCGGTCTTTCGATTCGCGATAGCAGTATCAAGGCCTGACTTAAATGCGCTGTTTGCGGCATCAACAGCGGATTTTCTCACGGAAACCGCTGACTCGATCGCCTGCTGAAAAGCCGTTACCGCGGCTTTTTGCGCGGTGGTCGTCGCGCGCTCCATGAGCTTCGCGTAGTGCACGTCGCGGCGTTCGTCGCGCCGCTCCCGAAAATCCTCAAGACGGTCTTTGCGCTCATCCCGGCGCTCCTCGAGTTTTGCTTCGCGCTCCACACGTCGATCCTTTAATTTTGCCTCGCGCTCGGAAATATGCTGGCCAATTCGCTGGTCTATTTCGCGGCTGATCCGCGTACAGAAATTCACTGCTGTGGGAGGTGTTCCTTCCTGGGCAAGCACGGAGAACGCCGGGCTTATCGCGAGAACCGCACCCACAATTGACGAAATGATTTTATTCATAGCTGAATTGACCAAATTCACCGACGATGGCAGAGTCATAGGCCGCAAAATCAGCGTCTGCATTCGCTTCGTTTACAATTGTCTCCTCTTGGGCAACAGACGCAATGATGTCGTTGACAACGTCATCGGGATTTCCTGTTGACGGCGCCTCTGATTTTGTCGCGGCCATTTCTTTCGCCGAAGAATCTCCTGCTGCAGACATTCCTTGGCTTAAGGGAGCTTCGTCTGCGTTTTTTTGCGCAAACTCCGGCGATCCTGCTTGATTGAAGTAATAGACCCCGCCTGCAAGAAGAACAACAACCACAAGCGGAAGTAGAACTTTCATCTGCGTATTCATAACTCTTTGAATCTGGAATGGATTAATAAATAACCATCGACCTTTTGAATCGCCTGATATATAGGAAAAACGTTTTTCCGGAACTGGTGTGACAACGCCGATCTCCTGTATTATTTTCTGAAGAAGCGCTTTCTCGGGCTTTATGTCTTTCCCGAGCAAAGAAAAACGGTCCGCGATTTGGAACGCTTCGGACAATTCCTTTTGAAAATCGGGAAACCGCGCGAGAATTACCGCCCGCTCTTCGCCGGCCTCCATTCGGCTGATCGCCTCGCCAAGGACTAATTCAAATTTTTCTTTTTCTTCCATTTTTACTTAACTAATTTACTCTGAGAATCTATTGAAGTCCAACTTCAATAGATTCTTCAATAGATTATCGACATCCGTTATGAATCAAATCTTGTATTCTCGCGCATTTTTCGTATGCCGCGCGACTGGAGCTGACGCACGGCTTCCTCTGTTTTCCCCAACAAAAAAGCAATCTCTTGATTCGGTAAATCGTGCATAAATTTAAGCGTGAGTGCCTCTGCCTCAAGCGAAGTAAGCACCCCCAGTCCTTCACGAATAATCTCATCCGCCCACATCTTTTCCAAAATCCGCCGTTCAGAGCCGGAAGAATCCGGAATATCAAATACCCCGTCTCCCATGTCACCAAAAAGTATCTCTCTTTTCTTCCGCCAGTGGTCAATCACGGCGTTTCGCGCGATTGAATAAAAATAGGCGAGCGGAGAGACGCCTTTGTCTTCGAAGCGTGGGAGCGACTGGTAGGCCCTAAGAAACACGGTCTGCGCTATATCCTCGGCGTCTTCCTTGCGCTTCACCCGAAAATAGACATAGCGGTAGATCGGGGTAAAAATGTGGGTATAGAGCTCGTCAAACGCCCCTGAATCCCCATTTTGTACCCGCCGAACCAATACATGTAAATCGTCTCGCCCTTTCATGCTATATAACGTATTGAATCATAATTTGTGATGAGGATACAAAAGCGGTGCCGAAACGCGCGGCGCCGCTTTACATCTATTTCTTTCTCGGCGCCATACCGCAGGACTTTGACGATCCGTTGCAGCACCCGCAGCAATTTTTGCATGCGCCGCGCGACGCTCCTTTTTTCTTTCCTGGCTTTTTCATAGAAAGTGAGAAATTATTAACCCGCTCGACCTCTCAAAAAGTATACCATAAAAAGCGGGAACGGCGCGAGAAAAATACTTTTGCTTTTTTCCTCGGTTTCATGTAGAAATGTGATAAGCACATTCACACGGGAGAATAACACATGCGGGTAATCGCGGCCGTAGCAACAGTACTTTTCATGATCCCCGGAAACGCTCCTGCCGAAGAATCGATCCGAGGCCTCTACGTCGGTTCAAACGCGATCGATGTCCGCGAGCGAGTTGAAAACGTCGCGTTCCTTATACGGCATTACGAACCAAATGCGGTTGTCGTCGACAAAAAAGATGACCGCGGTATTGAGCTTACTGGAGAGTAATTCCGCATAAAGACCGCTCTCTTTCGCCTCTCCGGAGCATACATCATCTGCCGAATCGTTGTATTCAAGTTCCGGAATCTCGACACCGCAATGGGCGAAGGG
>JACQLG010000027.1 GCA_016204155.1 Candidatus Niyogiibacteriota bacterium
CAGACGATCATTCAGGCGGGCGCCGCTCTTGGTAATTTTGCCAACAACAATAATGCAATAGATGTCGTGACGCTTTTCATGCTCCAATCAAAAAATCCAATAACCTATATCTCTACCACGGGGAGTAGTGAGAATCTGCGGGCAAACCTTAGAAGCGCGCTCGGCGATTCCGCCTATGACGACACCTTCACAACCATCTCCTCCAGCATCCGTTTTTTTGATCAATTTGCCGATCCGCGAAAAACGTCCTATTCCTGGCCTCGCAGCATGGGGGAAGCGCAGGACGCGTTTGCTCAAGGAAAGCTCTCAATGTATCTGGGTTACGGCTCTGAAATCCCCGATATCCAGAAAAGAAATCCGCATCTTGATTTCGGCGTTGCCGAAACTCCCCAGCTTTCAAATCAAGAGTTGAAAACATACGGCAAACTGTACGGGCTTGTGCTTTCCGGCCAGTCGGAACCTTTGATGCAATCCGCGGGCTTGCTTTTTATCAATTTTCTGACAGGGCAGGAGCCGCAGACGGTCATCGCAAAAACTTTTTGGGTTGCACCGACGCTCCGCGCGCTTCTCGCTACCCCTCCTGAAGATGCGGCACTTGCAACCATATATGCCTCCGCCGTAAAAAATCAATTCTGGTATGACCCTCAAACTGAAGAATCGGGAAAAATTTTGCGCACTATGACGGAAGACGCCGCATTTGAACAAAAATCAATGGAAAGCGTCGTCAACGAAGCGCATCTGAAATTTCAGCGGCTATTACAAACAATTTCATTGCCGTAATGTCCTATCATGAAAGGAACTCATAAAATAATTTTTCTTTCTGCGGCCGTTCTCATGGTCGGAGCATTATTTTTTGCGGGAAACATATATGCCCAACCTCTTCCGAGCGCGGGTGGACCGGACGAAAATACGTTTCTGCCGCTCGTGCAGTGCGAAGGGCCGACTGGCTGCACGCTTTGCGAAGCGTTCCGGCTGATACACCGCGTTATTCAGTTCATTTTCTACGGCCTGCTTCTGCCTGTTGTCGCAATCGCATTCATAATAGGAGGCATCCTTCTTTTAACATCCGCCGGAAACGAATCCCGGATTACGCAAGGAAAATCAATTGTCTGGAACACGTTTATCGGATTTATGATCGCATTTGCCGCCTGGATTTTCGTAAGCACAATTCTGGTCAATCTCACGCCCGGGATATCGGAAGATATTATATACCCGGGAAATATAAATATTAAATGGTATCAATTCCCTGGCTGTACGCCTGGGACCGAGCCCCCGCTTCCGGGAATCAGCCTTTCAGGAGGCATTGACCCTGAAACCGGTCGGATACGTCCGCCAGGAGGAAACTGCACCCTTGCTCCTTCAGATAGTCACTGCTCAGAACAAGCTCTTGCATCAACATGCTTCGGCAGCAACGCCAGCAATGCTTCAATAATCTGCAATCAAGAAAGCGGTGGCAACGTAGACGCCCCGAGCGGTACTGATAAATGCAAAGACCAAACAACAATTTCGCATGGTTTATTCCAAATTAATGTCATTGCCCACGCCGATAGATTAGGAGGTGATTGTGTCGGCTTGTACCAAAAAAGCGGACCAGGAACGCAAGGGACCTGTCTTACATGGAGCAAGCCCGGGTGCACCGGAGTAGACGCAGATACCGGCTGTTACTGCAAAATACGTGACTGCTGGGTTGCAAGCGGAGACGGAGTGGACGCGAGAACAAATCAAAAATATTTAAACTGCACCAATAGCGCACGGAATGAAAATACAAATATTACGATAGCATGCGAATTATCGAATAACGGCTCTGACTTCGGGAGTGATTGGCAATACAGCGCCGATCTATGCAGTATTCCATAATCCTCTGGAAAAATAATTGCTATTCAACTACATTAAAAATATGATAAAAAAAGTAATAATTTTTCTCATCATCGCCGCCATTCTGATTATCGGCTACTTTGTTTTTTTCGCGGACAAGAAAAATGGGACTACTAACGATTTTGAAACGTTATTTCCTCTTTCGGATAATTATCCTTCCTCTCCATTGCGGCCTCTCGGCGACAAAATCAACATTAACACCGAGAAGGGAACTGTAACAACGGACAACTTTCTTCAAAATGCATCCAATGATGCGAATATGAATGATTACGTGCTTCAGTCAGCCGACAATTACCTAATATCCTATTACAGAAAGACAAACTGGTTCTCTCTGATCCTTTTAGCGCCTCCGCTCCGAGCCGCCCGCGTAACTGCAGAAAATGAATTCCTTCGAATACTTAACATACGGCAAACAGAAGCATGCAAGCTTAGTGTTTCTGTGGCAGTTATCCGATCAGCAGATCAATTAGCAGGAACACGACTCGCCGGCAAAGATTATCGATTAAGCTTCTGCCCGGACGGGATACCGTTTTGAAATGTTTGAAATGAGTAATAAGTTATGAGTAATATGTAATAAAATGCACATGCGCCTTCAAACCTATCGCCATATCCAAAAAATAACCGCGATCGGCGTAATCCTCGCGGGAATATTTTTTTCGTATCATCTTACGGGAGCGCAAGAGCAAGTTTGGATATGTCCTTCGGCGCCAATTGGCGAATACTCCAATGAATTCGACTGTAATAATGTTTGCCGGCTCCAATTTAATGAATTCTGTTTCCCGCAAGATGCGATTGGTACGCCTGTGCCTCCGGAAGACTCTACATCCGTGCCTGATCTTCCGAAGCTCGAGATCTATAATCCTCTCGGGGACATTGACTCATTTTCAGGATTGGCAGAAGCGATTTTTCGCTGGATCGTGATTATTGCGATCCCCTTAACCGTCATATTCCTTATTTGGGCGGGATTATTATTTGTGACAAGCAGAGGAGACGAGCAACAACTCGCGAAAGCAAAAAAAGTCTTTTTCTGGGCGGTTATCGGTGCCATGGTTATTGTCGCTTCGTGGGTTATAGCTGTCGCTATTCATAATTCAGCACAAACCCTCTAATCCTTATTTATCAACATGTCCTCATTGCTCAAAATCATTCCTTTCTCTATACTAAACCTAGCGTTTCTTGCCATTGCATACGCCCAGGACTGCACGGGCGCTTCGCCTGACTGCACCCCCAATCCGGTTGAATCCGGCACATTCGGCGAATTGATCACAAAACTCGCCTTAATCATTACTGAAGTGTCGCTGCCGTTTGTCGTTTTCTTCCTGATTCTTGCGGCACTCATATTCGTGTTTGCGCGGGGGAATCCCGAACAGCTGACGCGCGCGAAAAAAATAATGTGGTGGGCAATCATTGGCGCCGCCATCATTGTTGGCGCATGGACGATTGCGATTGCAATAGATAATTTCGGCAAAGCGCTTACAGGATAAGTTATCATTCATTAAAGGTCTATTTCATTACTTAATAACGATCAACTTAGTCACTAAGTGACTTAGTAACTAGTAACTTTTTATGACACACTCACTTCGAAAAATAACGCCCCTCTTGTGGATGGCGCTATACGCGGCCCTTCTACTCCCGTTCTTTGCATACGCGCAGGAGGTCAGCACTATCCTTACAGAGATAAGCTCGATCTTAAACACCGTCATTCCGATCCTGATGATCTTGGCAACGCTTATCTTTTTATGGGGAATTATCCAATACATTACCGCGGCAGGAGATGAGGAAAAGATAAAGGGCGCAAAATGGTATATTATCTGGGGGCTTATTGCACTTTTCGTCATGGTATCCGTGTGGGGGCTGGTACAAGTTCTTACTAATACTTTCGATATTGGCCGGCCAGTCACGCCACAAGGACCGCGACAATAATAAGACAAGCCGACTTATAAACAATCCCGCTGGAAGCGGGATTGTTTTTTATGATATGATAATTACATATGCCGACAGGAGATTATACCATCGGGTCATTGGTAGAAAAAATCGTTGAGCTTGTTATCAATCCTCTCATCACGCTCTTAATGATCGTTGGGACGGTTGTATTTTTATGGGGGCTTGTTGAATTCTTAATGAATCCCGACAATGAAGAAAAACGCTCTGCAGGCAAGCGCCATATGATCTGGGGAATTGTAGGGCTTTTTTTGATGGTAAGCGTATGGGGCATCATCCAGATACTTTGCGATTTTTTTGAAACCTGCCAGATATTAGGAATTTAAATCGCCCCAGCTTGGACCCGTTTTTACGTCAATGACAAAATCAACCGCGTCGCTTTTGTAGACATTCTCAAGTATCGGAGGGATAATTTTTTTCGCGCGATTGAGCTCTTCGTTTTTTACTTCGAACAAAAGTTCGTCATGAATTTGCAGAATCATTTTTATATTTCCTCTCAGCTCCTTATCTCCACGGATGGCATTCGACACTTCTATCATCGCTTTTTTCATAATGTCGGCCTCCGTCCCTTGGATCGGCATATTGACCGCCATGCGTTCCGCTTCTTTTTGTATATGGAGAAACCCTGAATTGATTCCGGACAAAAAACGCTTGCGGCCAAAAAGAGTTTGGACATATCCATTCGCGCGCGCCTCCCTTTTTATTTTTTCAAAATACTCAAAAAGATTCGGGAATTGGGCAAAATAATGGTTCAAAAATAAATCTGCTTCATCCTGCGAAACACCAATATTTTCTGCGAGAGCTCGCGCGCCCATGCCGTAGAGAATCCCGAAATTAATTACTTTGGCGCGCCTTCGCATCTCGGGCGTTACAGCATCCTTCTCCACGCCAAAAACGCGCGTGGCAGTCAAACGATGAATATCGTCGCCCTTTCGGAATGCCGAAAGCATCCGTTCCTCTCCCGAAAGCATTGCCGCGATCCGAAGCTGAATCTGGGAATAATCACACGCAAAAAAGATATACCCGCTGCCGGGCACAAACGCACGGCGGATTTCATCGCTTAATTCCCGCCGCAGAGGTATATTCTGAAGATTCGGATCAGAGGAAGACAGTCGGCCCGTCACCGTTCCTGTCTGATGAAATGTCGTATGAATCCGGCCGTCTTTTTTGACAAGTTCGGGCAGAACCGAAATGTAAGTAGAATACAACTTCCCCAGCTCGCGATACAGCATTACTTTTTCTATAATGGGGTCTGCGTCTTTCAGTTTTACAAGTTCCGAGTACTTTGTGGAACGCTTACCGGTTCCGGTTTTTCTAATGCCTTTCGCAGAAATGCCGAGCGTGTCAAAAAGGATCGATGCAAGCTCTTTTGAAGAGTTAATGTTAAAAGGCGTTCCCGCAAGCGCGTGAATCTCGCCTTCGATCTCTCCTAATTGTTTTTTTGCTTTTTTTTCAAGATGCGAAAGTTTCGCCTTCTCAATGCGCACTCCTTCTTTCTCCATATCAAAAAGAATGCGCGTAAGAGGCATTTCAATCTCACGATAAACTTTTTCCAACTCTTTCTCTTTTATTTCTTTTTCAAGCGCTTGGTAGGCGGCGGGCAGAAAAGAAAGAATCTCTGCGCTATCGGCATCGGAGGGCGCGTCCGGACAGAGCGCCCGGATCATATCTTTTAATTCAGGATCGGCGCGCTCGGGGCCCGAAAGCCAGAAAAGAATAAAAAGATCGTCGGTAAATTGGGGTACAAGGCCGTATCCGTCAAGAAAATGGAAAATTTTTTTTGCGTCAAACGCTCGGTTCGTTATAGCGAAGTCCGGCTCCGCTAATGTAAAAAGCGATGCAATATTCTTTTTATGCGCCGCGATGTCTCCTGCGGCAAGCGCACGTATCTTCTTTTTTTCCGTTACAATAAAAAGCGAATCGCCAAGCAATGCCCAATATCGCTCCTTTGCGCCCGCAATATCTTTCCAGAAACTTTTATTCGCGGGACTTGCGGCATTATTTTTTTTTACGGCCTTTCCTTGTTTTTTTACGGCAGTATTTTCGCGCATACGCGAAAGAATGGAGGCAAAGCCGAGCTTTTGGAATAATACCGCAGCATCATCTTGTATCCCGTTTTTCCATTCCGCCTCCTCCAAAGCAAAAGAGATTGGTACGTCTTTTTTAATGGAAGCAAGTTCCTTTGAGAAACGGGCATCTTCGGCATATTTTTCAAGCAGTAAGACAGCGCGTTCCTTTATGCCAGATCCTATGAGTTTCTGGGGCGATTTTTTTACATATGCAAGGATATTTTCAAGCGTTCCGAATTTTTTAATCAGGAGAGACGCGGTTTTATCGCCAATACCTCTAACGCCAGCAATATTGTCCGAGGGATCTCCTTTAAGCCCCTTAAAGTCTGGGAGAAGCGCTGGAGCGAAACCGAAACGTTCGCGCACCGCATCCTCGTCATAAAGAAGCGTATCCTGGATCCCCTTGCGAAGCGTATAGACCCGCACGCGTTTGCCTTCCACGAGTTGGAGCGTATCCAAGTCGCCCGACGCAATAATAACGGAAAGGTTTTTTTCTTTTTTTGTTTTTTCTACGATTGTTCCAATGATGTCATCGGCTTCAAATGTTTCTTTTTCATATACCGGGATGCCGAATGCGCGCGTGATTTGGCGCGATACGTCAAACTGGGCAATCAATTCGTCGTCTGTTTTCGCGCGCTTACCTTTATATGCCTCAAACGCGACATGCCTGAACGTCGGCGCCTTCATGTCGTAGCACGCGGCAATATAATCCGGCTTTAATTCCCGTATAATCTTCAAAAGCATTGAGGCGAAGCCGTATAGCGCTCCCGTAGGCATGCCGTCAGGAGACGTCAAAGGAGGCAAGGCGTGATAGGCGCGATGCAATATGGCATGCGCATCAAGAAGTACTAGGATTTTATTCTTTTTGGTAGTTTTCACGATATTCACAAAAGATCTAAGATTTAAGAATTATAGTATTGTATCATAAAAAAATTCCCTCGTATCTATTCGGTATGTCACGAATAAGATACGAGGGACTTAAAACTTTAACTTGCGAGCAGAGCCGCAGGGTCATCATCGCGCCAGTCGTAGTCGAGCCAGCGGTGATGCCGAAGCCCCGCGTCATCGTTGAAAAACAGATAGCGGACATACAGATGACCACTGGCACTGCGGTAAGTGGTTGCCCAAAAAAAGATGTAGAGGGTATTGCCATCCTCGTCTTTCTTCCAATCCTCTGGTATAAGATGGGGATTATCTGCGAGCGCGTCGAGCAGATTCGCGTTGAGTACGGGCTTACCAGCCAACTCTTCATAAAGCTTATAGCCTTTACACTTGCCGTTGTTCTGCTGATGTTTAGACAGATGAAAGATGACCTTGTGGCCGTTCACATACAATCCATTGATTCGTTTCTCTACAATAGCCCAACCTTCTCCAATGTGCGATTCGACTTTAGTTCCGTTGAATGGGAGATTCGCAATAGAGCCGAGATTCACCGCGATCGTGGTTTCGTTTAGGGTTATAACGCGGGTAGCGTCTTCGACGACAGGCTTAATCTTCGCCGTACCGTCAAGAACGCCCTTGAAGCCTGCCAGATCTCCGAATTGTCCAAGCTTGGTAATATGATCGGCAGTGAAGCCCTCTGCCTCAAGCCGATTCATTAATTGGTGCGTCTGTCCTTCTGTGTAAGAAGACATGTCTTCTCCCTCCTTTGGCACATGTGCCATTTTCTGCTGTTTAATTTTGGCTTTTGCCACAGCAGAAAATCCTCATCCTGGCCAAAAGGGCTTTTTGCTATGGCAAAATACACGTCAATTTATCAAAAAGCTGTGATCTATTATATCAAATAAATGGATTTATGTCAACCCCGTTAGACCTAAATTCAACCTTGGGACGCAACACTAAATATATTAATTTTCAATAAAATATCGGGGATGCGGTGTTTGAG
>JACQLG010000033.1 GCA_016204155.1 Candidatus Niyogiibacteriota bacterium
GTATGAAATACATTCCTACAATCGGGCTTGAAATACACGCGCGTTTAAATACCAAGACAAAAATGTTTTGCGATTCTAAGAATGATCCGAATGAAGCGCATCCGAATGTAAATGTGTGTCCTGTATGCATGGGTCATCCTGGGACGCTTCCAGTGCCGAATAAAGAGGCGATAAGGCATGTTATTCGGATCGGGTTAGCGCTCGACGGCACTATTCCCAAGTATTCCCAATTTGACCGCAAGAATTATTTTTATCCCGACCTTCCGAAAGGATATCAAATTTCGCAATATAAGCATCCGTTTGTGGAAGGAGGAAAATTATTTTTACCTCTTTCACATAAGACGATTCGCATTACGCGGGTACACTTGGAAGAAGACGCGGGAAAACTTATTCATGACCCTTCGACACGCTCAGGACGGGCGGCCTCATATGTTGATTTTAATCGCGCAGGTGTTCCATTGATGGAAATGGTAACAGAGCCGGATTTCCATTCGGCTTCTGAAGTGCGTGAGTTTGCGCAGGAATTTCAGCGGCTTTTGCGTTACTTGGATGCATCTGACGCGGATATGGAGAAAGGACAGCTCCGGATTGAAGCGAACATTTCTGTTGCAAAGGAGGGCCTAGGTCGCTCAAAAGGAGCGACCGGCCGAACAGATTCACAGAATGAATCTGTTTTAGGCACGAAAGTTGAGATAAAAAATTTGAATTCATTGAGGGCTGTAGAGAAGGCAATAGCATACGAAATAGAACGACAAGGAGAAATTTTAGATAAAGGGGAAAAAGTAAAGCAAGAAACCCTTGGATGGGACGAAAATGAGCAAAAGACATTTGTCCAGCGTTCAAAAGAGGAGGCGCATGATTATCGGTATTTTCCCGAACCAGATATTCCATCCATAAAGCCGCATGAATCATTTGATATTGAGATGTTGAAAGCGGATTTACCCGAACTGCCGTATCAGAAAAGAGAACGCTTGCAGAAAGAATACAATCTCCAGGGGGATGCGCTTGCTATGGCGCTTGATGATAAGGCATTTTTGGCGTTTCTTGAAGAAACATTATCAGAACTTTTCTCGTGGGCGCCTGACGAGAATAAAGAAAAAATAAAAAAAACGGCGCTTAATTATATCACGTCTGATTTGCAAGGCATTGTGAAAGAAAAGGAACTTCTGTGGGGAGAATTGCTTCTTACGCCTGAAAATTTTGCAGAACTCGTAAAAATGCTATATGCTGGCGAAATCTCATCCCGTGTTGCGAAAGACGTGCTTTTAGAAATGATAGAGAAAAATGGAGACCCATCGCAAATTGTAAATGAAAAAGGATTGCGCCAGGTGAGCGACGCAGGCGAACTTGACGATATTATAAAGAAAATTATTGATCAGAACCCCGCTACTGTTGCCGATGTTAAAAAAGGCAAAGAAAATGCGACGCAATTTTTAGTCGGCCAAGTTATGAAAGCTACTCGCGGGAGCGCGAACCCCGGCATTGTGCAGGAAATGATAAAAAAGACGCTTGAATAATTCCTTCAGCTATGTTATGATGTAATATATGAAAAAAGAGCAACTTATTCCTGGGATACCAGAAGAAAAAAAATCGCTTGAAAGGCGGAAAATTTTAAGCAATCAGAAAGAGAGAGAACAAGAAGAAGCAATTCAAAAACTAGAAAAAGAACTTGGGCGCACGCTTACCGACGAAGAAATAGAAAAAGCGCGCAAGATAGCGCAAGAAAGAGAAGAGATAAGACCGTATGGCGAATAGGCGCTAGATGAATTTTTTGATTAATCGTTCAGCTTCCTTCCCAGAGCGTATCCAATGGATGCGCTTTTCTTTTTTCCACCACGTGTATTGGTGTTTTACAAAGCGGAAGATATCGCGAAGAAGTTTCGTTCGCATTTCCTCTTTTGTAATTTTTTTCTGCAGGAATCTATTTATCCAGCGCGGTTCAAGCCCCAATTCATCTAAACGTTTCCACGAAACGCCATCTGCATGGAGTTTTTTAATTTCAGCAGCCATTCCTTTTTTAAGGCGTTCGTCGAGGCGTTTTTCAATTTTCTTTTTTAAGATCTTTCCGCCTATTTTAATCCCGATAAAAAGCACATTTCTATTTCCGTTTTTAACTTCCGGCGGGACCGACTTGTTAGCTGATCTTACTATTTCAATTGCACGTATCAGTCGTCGCTTATTTTTTGCCTCAATTGTACGCGTGCGCCTTGGATCAAGTTTTTTAAGCATTTTGAATAATTCATATGCAGATTTTTTCTCAAGGTGTTTTCGTAATTTCCAATCAGGCGGAACTTCGGGAACGAAGATATTATCCGTTATCGCTTTTATATAAAATGCAGTACCGCCGACAATAAATGGGATTTTGTTTTTCGCTCGTATTTTTTTTATCGCTTTCAGGGCGCTTTTTTTAAAATGGGCAACAGTATAGTAGGTTTTTGGGTCTACTTCGTCTAAGCAATAATGTATAACGCCCCGCATTTCTTTTTTTGTGATTTTGCCGGAAGCAAGATCAAGCCCCTTATACGCCTGCCGTGAATCAGCAGAAATGACTTCGCCATTGAAGCGTTTTGTAAGTTTTACACCAAGCGCAGATTTGCCGGAAGAAGTTGGGCCGAGGATGACAATGAGTTTTGAATTATTGATAGTCAGAGATTCTTTTTATTTTTCTATTTTTTTGAGAAAGTCGGAAAACGGCATTGTTCCTAAATCCTTTTTACCGCGGGCGCGGATTGAGATTGTTTTTGATTGCTGTTCTTTCTCGCCGATGATAATCGCATACGGAATTTTTTGGAGTTCGGCACCGCGTATTTTTTTGCCTATGGATTCGTTTCGGTCATCAAGAGATACGCGAATATTTTTTTCTTCCAATTCTTTTTTTATTTCATTCGCGTATGCTGATACTTTTTCATTGAGCGTAAGGATGGTTATTTGGACAGGCGCAAGCCAAAGGGGGAACGCGCCCGCAAAATGTTCTATCAAAATGCCGATAAAGCGCTCGGTTGAACCCATAAATGCGCGGTGGATCATGACGGGCGTTTGTTTTTTTCCTTGCTCGTCAATATATTCAAGCCCAAAGCGCTTCGGCATGTTTAAATCAAGCTGTACAGTTGATAATTGCCATTCCCGCCCTAAACTGTCGCGCACCATCAAATCCATTTTCGGGCCGTAAAACGCGGCTTCGCCTATAATCGGCTTGAAGTTTATTTTTTTCTTCTGCAAGAGTGCGGTCATTGCTCTTTCTGCTTTATTCCACGTTGCATCATCCCCAAGGTACGCTTTTTTATTTTTAGGGTCGCGAAGCGATAAACTGACCCAATAATCCGTAAGACCAACTTTTTCGAGGATATTTTTCTGCATTGAAAGAATAATATCAAATTCCTGTTCAAGCTGGTCTCCGCGGAAAAACACATGGCCATCGTCTTGGGTAATGGAGCGTACGCGTGTAAGTCCGCCCAGTTCTCCTGATTTTTCGTCTCGATATACTGTTGTCGTTTCAAAAAAACGGATGGGAAGGTCGCGATAGCTTCGCGCTTCCGATGCATATATTTGGGTATGATGAGGGCAATTCATGGGTTTTAGCACAAATTCGCTGCCTTTGCCTTTAATATGAAAAAGATTGTCCTGGAATTTATCCCAATGGCCTGATGTTTTATAAAGTTCCGGGCGCGCAAGATGCGGAATCCATATTTTTTGATAGCCATGTTCTTTATTGAGCTGTTCAATGAACCGCTCAAGCATATCGCGAATGACTGTCCCTTTCGGCGTAAATAAGGGAAGGCCCTGTCCCACAAGTTCTGATGTCGTAAATAATCCAAGTTCCACTCCTAATTTTTTGTGGTCGCGTTTTTCTGCTTCTGCCTGCATTGCCAGATATTCATCAAGTTCTTTTTTTGTACCGAACGCGACGCCATAAATGCGCGTAAGCTGGGGATTTTTTTCATTCCCTTTCCAGTAAGCGCCTGCAATTTTTGTGAGCGTGAACGCCTCGGGATTTATTTCGGCAGTATTTTTTACATGTCCGCCTTTGCATAAATCAGTAAAGTGGCCAGTAGTGTAGAGCGTTAGTTGTTTTTTCTCTTTTGCGAAATCTTTAATGAGTTCTTGTTTAAACGGCTGGTTTTTCAGTATTTTTTTTGTTCCTGCAGGGGTTGTTTTTTTACCCGTAAAACCAAGCTTTTTTTCTATCAAGATGCGCATCTCTTTTTCAAATTCTTTAAGGTCGTCGGGCGTAATCGGCTTCGGCAGAAGAAAATCATAATAAAACCCATTTTCGATTGTAGGTCCGATTCCGAGTTTTGCTTTCGGGAATTTCTTAAGCACCGCCATTGCTAAAAGATGCGAAAGGGAGTGACGGGTATAATCAATGTTTGATTGATTAGCCATACAGCTATATTATTTTAATTTTTGCGTTATGGCAACGGCTCAATCGGCTTTATCCCGTCTGCAATTACGCTTACTTCTCCGTTTCGGTGGGAGATTTTTCCTTTTAATGCGATCCCCGCATCTGCCTGGATGAATTGGCCGTAGGATTTAAGCGTTCTCGGAAAGACCACAACTTCTATTGAATCCGATAAATCAAGCAGGCGTACAAAGAGCATGGGTTCTCCGCTTTTGGTCAGTACTTTTTTTATATTTTCGATAATGCCGCCAAGTACGATCGGGGAATTGTTCGCGAGCTCTTTTGCGGTTTTGATATTCAATTTTTTTGTTTCGAGAAGCGGGCGGAATTTATCAATGGGGTGCCCCGAAATATATAATCCCAAAAGTTCTTTTTCCCAGCTGAGGCGGTCTGCGATGGCGGTTGGTTTTACGTCTTTGAGTTCGAGCGTGGGGATATAGGAAGGCGCGCCTTGCATTCCAAATAGCGAATTTTGGTTTGATTGCTTGCTTTTGCTTGCATCTTTATGGAATGCAAGGATATTTTCCATATTTTCAAGCATTTGATTTCGTTCCCCGAGCGGATCCATAGCGCCGGATTTGACAAGCGATTCAAGCGATTTTTTATTGATGTCTTTCGTAGGGAGGCGTTCAAGGAGTTCCGCAAGCGTGCGGTAGGGTCCGTTTCGTTCGCGCTCTTGCATAATGATGTCAACGACATTCGCTCCCACATTTTTAATTGTACGGAGGCCGAAGCGGATAGTAAGTTCGTTTTCTTCGCGCTGGGGCGTAAACCATGCATTACTCCTGTTAATATCGGGAGGCAGGATTTTTATTCCAAGATTGCGGCATTCTTTTACCAGGAATGCGATGCGATCAACGTCTTTTTCATCCGCGTTCATGAATGCCGTCATAAATTCAAGCGGGAAGTGCGTTTTTAAATACGCGGTCTGATAGGCGATCATGGCGTAGGCCGCCGCATGGCTCCGGTTAAATCCGTAGCGCGCAAATGGCGGAAAAAGTTCCCAAATCTGTTCGGCTGTTTTTTTGTTTATTTTGTTTTTGACCATTCCATTGATGAGTTTTTCTTTTTGTTCTTCAAGAAGGGATTTAATTTTTTTTCCGATTGCTTTTCGTAACGTGTCTGCTTCGGGCAATGTAAATCCCGCCAGGTCCCGCGCAATACGCATCATTTGTTCCTGATAGAGACCGATCCCGTATGTTGATTCAAGGATAGGCTTGAGCTTTGGATGGAGGTATTCTATTTTTTCTTTGCCGTGTTTCCTGGCGATATAACGCGGTACCATCCCCGCGTCCAGCGTGCCGGGTCGATAAAGCGCAAGAATAGCAATAATGTCTTCTATATTCGTTGGAATTATTTCTTTTAGATACCGTGTCATGCCTCCAGATTCAACTTGGAATACGCCAACGGTGTTTCCATCTGCGAGAGTTTTATACACGCTTTCATCATTGATGGGTATTGTATCAATAATGATGTGTTCGCCAGTACGTTCTTTTATAAGGTTAACAGCGTCCTCGATAATGCTTAAATTTTTAAGCCCAAGGAAGTCCATTTTCAACAGGCCGAGATCTTCGATGGTATGCATTTCGTACTGCGTTACAATTGTTTGTTTCTCGCCTGATGCGTCACGCGACGTGGCATATTGAAGCGGAACCGTTTCGGTAAGCGGATCCTTTGTGATGACAACGCCGCAGGCGTGTACTGACGCGTGGCGTACAACTCCTTCTAGTTTTCGCGCGGAATCAACGAGGCGGCGCGCATCCGGATTATCTTTATACATTTCTGCAAATTCAGGATTGATTTTAAGCGCTTTTGCGAGCGTAACTCCCGGTCCGAACGGAATCATTTTTGCAATTTGGTCGCAGAAAGAATACGCAAGCCCAAGCGCGCGCCCGGTGTCGCGGATTGCCGCGCGGGCGGCCATTGTCCCGAAAGTAATGATTTGTGCCACATGGTCCCGCCCATATTTTTTTTGCGCATATTCAATGACTTCGTCGCGTCTCGTATCCGCGAAATCAATATCGAAGTCAGGAGGGCTGATGCGTTCAGGATTCATGAACCGTTCAAAAAGAAGGTTATATTGTAGAGGGTCAATATTTGTGATATTCAACGAATAGGCAGCTAAAGAGCTGGCGGCCGAGCCTCTCCCTGGACCGACAACGATTCCGTTATTTTTTGCCCAATTTACGAAATCCTGGACTATTAAGAAATACGATGAAAATTTTGTTTTTTTGATTACATCAAGTTCGTAGGCAAGACGCGCGCTCGCTTCTTTTGTCGGTTTGTTGTTGTAGCGTTTCAGCAGTCCTTCTTCTGAAAGTTTTTTTAAATATGAGTCGGCGTCATATTCTTCCGGTACTTCGAAGTGGGGATATTGTATTTTCCCGAGATGAATTTCGAGGTTACTACGTTCCGCGATTTTAAGCGTGTTGTCTATTGCTTCAGGTATATCACTAAATGCGCGCTTCATTTCTTCAGGCGATGCAAGCGAAAAGTCATCTTGCTTCATCGTCATGCGGTCTTCATCGTCTATTTTTGTGTTTGTCTGGACCGCAACTAAAATATCTTGGGCTTGGCGGTCTTCTTTTTTTAAATAGTGGACGTCTTGCGTTGCAACTACCGGAATATCCAGATCGCGCGCGAGCTTTCTCAGTCCTTTCTGTACTTCAGCATGGTTCGGAATGTTAGGATGGTTTGAAAGTTCAATATAAAAATTATCTTTGCCGAAAATCTCGCGGTATTCGCGCGCAAGAGTTTCTGCTTCTTCCCGTTTTTTGGCGAGGAGCGCTCGCGGGATTTCACCTGTAAGACAGGCGGAAAGGCCGATTAAGCCATCCGCATGGCGGCGAAGCGCTTCTTTATCAATACGGGGTTTGTAATAGAATCCTTCGAGATTTGAAAGTGTTACGAGCTTTAAAAGATTTTGGTATCCTGTGTCGTTTTTTGCGAGAAGAATCAAGTGGTAGCGTTTGTCATCAATGCCATGGACTTTGTCCGCCATTTTCCGCGCGGCAACATATGCTTCTATTCCGATAATGGGCTTAATACCGGCTTTTTTCGCTTTTTTATAGAATTCAATCGCGCCGTACATATTGCCGTGGTCGGTGAGGGCAAGAGCGGACATGCCAAGCTCTTTTGCGGCATTAATAAGCTCGTCAATTTTTGCGAGTCCATCAAGCAAACTATAGTGGGAGTGAACGTGGAGATGGACGAAAGACATGAAGATTTATTTTTTCTGTATCATTTCTATTAATGTTGGGTGTAAATATTGATTTGAAGCGAACATTTCTTTATCATTGAGCGACCAATTTTGCCCTTGAGCGTTTGTTACTATACATCCTGCTTCTTTCAGGATGATGGAAGGCCCTGCATAATCCCACAAAGCGCTTCCGCGCGAGATATACCAATCCCGCCTGCCGTCCGCTACATATACCGCAGCAACTGCCGAACTCGCAATCGCCATGACCCAGGCAGTATTATCTGAAAGCGCGCCTACCACTTTTCTTACGTGCGCATTTTTTGGAGATGCGCTCATCCCGCCTAAGCCGTAACTATACGCCCATTCTTTTTTCTCCGAACATTTTATTTTTTTGCCGTTTAAAAATGCGCCCTTGCCTTTTTCAGCGAAGCAAAATTCATCAGTTGGAGGAAGATAAACTGCGCCCAGAATTACATCACCATTATGCGCAAGACCGATATTGATTCCGAACAGAGGTGCGCGCGTTGAAAAATTCTTTGTGCCGTCAAGAGGATCAATATACCAGACGTAATCGGCATCTGACTGGTGTGCCAAATTTTCTTCTTCCCCAACAATGCCATGGCTCGGATGTTCTTTTTTGATCGCATCCACAATTATTTTTTGTGATACAAGATCTGCTTTTGTTACGACATCGTGGAGAGTATTTTTTGTGTAGTGAACGTCTATTTTGCCGAATAAATCAAGGATGATTTTGCCCGCTTCTTTGGCCGTCTTTTTTATAAATCGTTCCATAATTTTGTATTGGTATTGTACCATTTTCTTTTCTATTTTTAAAATTGCTGGCTTTTTGTTTTATACTTAAAGAATGAGAAAACAACAGCGTCGGCTTATAGGAATTGACGAAGTGGGGCGCGGACCGCTTGCAGGACCGATTACCATTGCCGCTTTTTTTATACGTGGAAGTAAGCGCGTGATCCTGGGTATTAAGGATTCCAAACGTCTGTCGCCGAAAAAACGGGAAGAGTGGTTCTTACGCTTTAAAAATCATCCGCGCGTCTTTTTTGCGCATGCATCCGTAGGCAATACGATAATAGACAAAAAGGGGATTAGTTATGCGACACGCCTGGCAGTAGCGCGCTCTCTGAGAAAATTAGAAAAACTGGACTCACGACCTAAAATATATGATTCAAGAATTCTGCTTGACGGGGGGCTCGAAGCATCCCAAAAATACAAAAATCAGCAAACTATTATACGAGGAGATAAAAGAATACCTATTATTGCGGCAGCTTCAATTATTGCGAAAGTAACGCGCGACCGAAAAATGATCCGCCTTGCGAAGATATATCCGCAGTACGGATTTGAAATCCATAAGGCATATGGCACAAAAGCGCACATGAAAGCTATTAAAAAACATGGGCTTTGTGATATCCACCGCAGGAGTTTTTGCAGAAAATTTCTTTGACAGACAACTGCTTTTTCGCTATAGTAGACCTAATGACAATCCGGATGAGACACACGAAATCGCATAGGAATAAGCGCAGATCTCACCATGCGTTGGGCCCTATAGCGTTTTCAAAATGCGCAAAATGCGGGCAAGATAAGCGCCCTCATACGATTTGTGAAAATTGCGGGACGTATAATAATCGAGAAGTTCTTGATGTGCTTGCGAAATTGACAAAGAAAGAAAAGAAGCAGAAAGCCAAGGAATTGAAAGCGCAAGAGGCGGAGAAGCAGGAAGATAAGCCAATGGATGCGGCAGTACTTTCCAAAAAATAAAGAATTCGTTCATTTAACAAAATAAATTATGGCCAACAGACATTTATCACGATCTATCGCAATGCAGACCCTTTTTGAATGGGATTTTAACGGGTATGACGATAAAAAAATCAACGGGATGCTCGAACGGAACAAAAAGGAATTTGGGCCGGGCGTGGAGGAAGACGACGATTTTGCGGACCGCCTGGTAGGAGGCGTGCTTAAAAAGCGAAAGAAAATAGACGGTATTATCGAGAAGGCGGCGCCCGAATGGCCTATTGAACAGGTGGCGCGGGTTGACCGGAATGTCCTCCGTCTGGGCTTGTGGGAGCTTTTATTCGGAGATCGGGATGAAGTTCCGCCGAAAGTCGCGATTAACGAATCGATAGAACTTGCAAAGAACTTCGGAGGGGAATCATCCAGCCGCTTTGTAAACGGCGTGCTCGGAACGGTATATAAAGAAATAGGCGAACCGGGGAAGGATGATACCGGGAAAAAACCGTTCGAAGGAGATCTTTCAAAACTTCCGATAGATCATCTTGGCGGCGGCGTTGTTTATCGGCGGATAGGAGGCGGTTTAGTGTTTGCGATGGTGCATGATGTGTTCGGATATTGGACGCTTTCAAAAGGAAAACTTGAAAAGGAAGAAAAGGATGTCGAAAAAGGAACGGCGCGGAAGATTTCAGAAGAACTGGGCATTTCAGATGTGCGCATGGGAGAGAATCTGGGCATGAACGAGTATGTTGCATCAGACCCCGAACGGGGCAAAGTGCGCAAGCAGGTAACGTACTTTTTAATAGAAACGAAAGATGAAGATTTGCAGTTGAAAGAATCCGGAGGGCTTGATAATATACGGTGGTTTGAGCCAAGAGAATTTGAGGACATGAAAACATATCCTGACATTAAGCCGTTATTGGAAAAAGCGATGAAGATATTATTAAAATAATTAAAAGTTCAAAGTGTAAAGTTCAAAATTACAGTGTAAAATTTAAAATTTTGAATTGTAATTTTGCATTTTGATTTTTGCATTTTGAATTTGTCTTTTTATGAAAGACATATCTCAACTTGAGTCGAAACTCGGTATTGAATTCAATAATAAAGATCTCTTACGAGAAGCGTTAACACACCGCTCGTATTTAAACGAGAATGCGTCGTGGCAGTATCCGCATAATGAGCGCCTTGAGTTTTTAGGGGACGCGGTTATTGAGCTTGTAGTGACTGAAGCGCTTTTTTCCCAATTTCCCGATAAGCCGGAAGGGGAGTTGACGAGCTTTAGGGCGGCCTTGGTGAATACAAGGATGCTCTCTGAGATTGCGCGTTCGCTTCATATCGAAGATTTTCTGCTTTTAAGCCGGGGAGAATCAAAGGATGCGGGACGCGCGCGCCAGTATATTCTTGCAAATACATTTGAAGCATTAACAGGGGCGCTTTATCTTGACAGCGGATATGATAAAGCAAAGCAGTTTCTTTTACAGAGCGTCCTTGCACGTCTTTCTGATGTGATAGAAAAAAAGTTATATAAAGATCCGAAGAGTTTGTTTCAGGAAGAAGCGCAGGAGCGGGAAGGCATCACCCCGACATATCAGGTTGTAAGAGAATCGGGTCCGGATCATGATAAGCATTTTGTGATAGGAGTTTTCTTGGATGAGGAAAAAGTCGCGGAAGGGACGGGACCTTCCAAGCAGACAGCGCAAGAAGAGGCGGCGCGTATTGCCTTACAAGTAAAAGGATGGGAATAAAATATGTATTTGAAGAAGATTGAATTGAACGGTTTTAAATCGTTTGCGAAACGGACAATCTTTGAATTTTCGTTTCCTATTACCGCGATTGTGGGGCCGAACGGCTCGGGGAAAAGCAATTGCGCGGAAGCCATTCGGTGGGTCCTTGGCGAACAGTCAATAAAAACGCTTCGAGGTAAACGCGGAGAAGACTTGATATTCAGCGGGACGCAGACCATGCCAAGAATGTCGAAAGCGTCCGTATCGCTTTTTTTTGATAACGCGGGGCATCAGCTTCCTTTGGAGTTTGAAGAGGTGGTTGTAGGCCGTGAAGTGTACAGGGACGGCGCCAATGAATATATGATTAACGGTTCAAAGGTCCGCTTGAAAGATATTGTGGAACTATTAGCGCATGTTGGAGTAGGACCATCCCAGCACCATATCATCAGTCAGGGAGAAGCGGACCGAATATTGTATGCGTCCCTGAAAGATCGCAAGGAGATGATTGAGGATGCATTGTCTCTGAAGATATATCAGATAAAACGCGTGGAGGCGGAACGGAAGCTGGAACGAACGGCAGAGAACATGAAACAAGTGGAAGCGCTGCGAAAAGAGATTCAGCCGCATCTGCGATTCCTCAAAAATCAGGCGGCAAAATTCCAAAAAACAAAAGAATTACGCAAAGAGCTTGAAGAAAAATATGCGTTATACCTTTCGAATGAGGCGTACGCAATTGAGCGCCAGGAAGAAATTTTGCGCGGGAGAAAACATGGTCCGCAAAAAGATGCGGCAACGTTTCAAAGAGAGCGCGAGCGTCTTATTCTTGAGATTGAAAAGGAAGGCAAGGATGACGGTGGGAAAAAGGATGATTCCGCTTTCACGAAAATACGGGACGAATTACAGGAACTGCAAAATGCCATCTCACAGCTCTTGCATGAGCGGGGAAAGATTGATGGAATGATCGAGATGGCAAAGAACGTTTCATCCGCTGACCATGATGATGAAGTTATATCCCGCGATGATGTCGAAGAAGTGTTTGCAGAGATCGAGAACATACTTTCGTCCGCATTGGAAGAAGATATCATTGAACAGATCCACGCGTTTCTCAATGAGGCGCTTGCTCGCATGTCCTCATTTTTGTCGAGGGTTGAACCAACAAAAGTTGAGGAGAAAGGAGGAATGGATATCACGAGGCTTCATGCAAAGAAAAAAGAAATTGACGATGCGTTCGTAAAAATGAAGGAGAAGGAACGGGCTCTGGCTTTACAGGAGAAAGAAATGGGTGGAACGCTTTATGAATACCAAAAAAAACTTCGGAATAGAGAGCGACTGCTTTACGAAATTGACTCTCAGTTAAACAAGGCAAAGGACCTATTGAGATCTCTTACTATTGAGGAAGAGCGATTGCATCTGCGTCAAGACGAGTTTGCACGAGAGCGGAAAGAAGCGGAGCACTATATAGGAAGTCAACAGCCCCCAAAAGCGCTAAAAGAACTGCCTTCCGGCGAACTAACTAAGATGCGCAATGATATCAGCCGTTTGAAATTCAAGCTTGAAGACGCGGGGGGAGTGGACGAAACTATCGTAAAAGAGCTCGAGGAGGTCGGCAGCCGCGACGAATTTTTTGAAAAAGAATTGAAGGACTTGGAGAAAGCGTCGGCGGAATTGAAAGATCTTGCGGGAAATTTGTCGGAAAAATTGGAACGTGAATTTGAAAAAGGAATTGCAAAAATCAATAGAGAGTTCCAAAAGCATTTTGAAATCATCTTCGGCGGAGGGAAGGCGGAATTGCGCATCGTGAAGCTCGAGACGGAAGAGGGAGAGGAAGAAGAATACAAGGGCCGCGGCAGAAAGCCGAAAGAGTTTAGAAGCGGCATTGACGTTTGCGTGAGTCTTCCGCGAAAGCGAATCCGTGGTCTTGATATGCTTTCGGGAGGCGAGCGCGCGCTTACCTCAATCACGTTACTATTTGCGCTTGCAAGCGTTAATCCGCCTCCGTTTCTGGTGTTGGATGAAATTGATGCGGCATTGGATGAAAATAATTCGCGGCGTTACGGACAAATGCTCCGCGATCTCTCAAAAGAGACACAGCTTATTATTATTACGCATAACCGCGAATCAATGCATAATGCCAATGTTCTTTATGGCGTTACCATGGGGTCTGAAGGTATTTCAAAGATCCTTTCCCTTAAGCTTGAGGAAGCGGTGGAATATAGTAAATGATCGTGAAATTCAAGAAAATGGCTAAAGCTCGGTTTTGGCCATTTTGGGTTAATTTAGGATTCTTTCTTTTCTTCGGAAACTAGTTCTTCTTTGGTTTCTTTACCCTGAGACGCGTCGAAGGGTTCCTTTGGCGTAAGTTTCTTTCTCGACCGCACGTCCACTTTCGGCCCCGTAATAATATTTTCTTTTACAAAAAGATTATTGACTGTTCCCGATGTTTTCGCGCCGTGCGAAAGCCAGTGTTTGATACGGTCGTTTTTAAGATGTAGCCGGTCTTTTCTCGGATCATAGGAGCCCACAATTTCAAGAAAGCCGCCCGATTGCGGGCCTTTTGTTTTTTCAGTCACAACAACCCGAAAACTCGGGTCGTTTCTCCGTCCTACGCGCTGTAACCGTATCATTAACATTACAATCTATCATATCAAAAACTATAAAAAA
>JACQLG010000038.1 GCA_016204155.1 Candidatus Niyogiibacteriota bacterium
AATTCGTATATTCTTTGCGTTGGACGTCGTCTAATTGATGGCGCGGAGAAAGCATAAGTTCCGATATCTTCTGGATATTATCCAGAGGACCCCGCATATCATGCACCAAAAGAGAGATAAACTCCTGCATCATTTTTTTGTTACCGGCTCTGCCACGCGAAAGGACCTTCCTCCACCAAAAAAAACTCTCCACGAACAGGAGCAATATAAAACTTAAAACCAATATCAAAAATATATCCATACTGTATAGTATAGCGCTATTTCCCACGATAGAAGAAATGTGGATAAAAGAGCGGGCGCGACCGGATTTGAACCGGCGATCTTCTCCGTGACAGGGAGACGTGTTAACCGGGCTACACCACGCGCCCAAAAAGTTACCTCCTCATAGTAGCAGGATTTTTTGAAAAACGGAATCTTCGGTTATCTCGCCTCCTTCTCTATATCCCAAATTTCTTTACCGATATACTTTTCGGCCCAATTCAGATCACGCATCAACTGTTCTTCCCGGCGGCGTTCTTCTCCAGAGAGCGCTTTGCTTTTCTTTACCTGATTGATAATTTCCAATTCTTTTCCAATGTCATGTCTCACTACCGCAAAACCGCGCTTAAGCGATTCTTCCGCTTCGCGCACCTCAAGAAACCATGCGCGGCGTTTTCTCCTGCCCTGCCGAACATAAAATACAATAAAGAGAACGAGTCCGATATTTACTGCAAAAAGAATGAGCATCAAAAAAACAGAGAGTGTTTCATAACTGATCCGTGATGTGCCAAATTGCAGCGCCGTCCGCCTCACATCCATCTGTATTTGCGGCGTGGGAGGAGAAAACTGCTCGCCTACGTTTGCTTGCGCCCAAAGAATATAGCGTCCGCTCGGTAAAAAACTGTCGTGGCGGTAAAACCAGTCTCCTTTTTTATCGGAAACAACACCAAACGTCCGTACGCTTCCGGATTGAGTATCCTGAAGATAAATAATAACGGAGGAAAGCGCGTTATCCGTTTTCCCGCCAATATAAAATATTTCTTCGTTTGCAATATTACGCGATGTGCTCGTCACGATAGGAGGCGCAATTGTTGATTCGGCATGTGCCACTGCAAACATATACCCGAACAGCAGTGCAATACCCGCAACGAAAAACAGCATGCTCATTTTTCCGTACGTCGTCCGGTATTTTTTCAATTCTTCAAGCTCATCTCGTATCCTATCTGGCAGGCGCTTTTCAAAATGCGCTTCATGAATAAGCTTATGCCAGCCGTGCGTTCTCAACGCGATAAAAGACAGAATTCCTACAACAAGCGCCAAAAGAATCCACGTCCATATATTTCGTACCGCCATTTCAAACGGCGTGACGATACGGATACGTGAGGTTTCTTCTCTTATATTCCCTGCCTTATCATACGCACGCACAATAATATCGTGTTCACCGCGATCAAGAGCAAGAACTTGAGGAGAATCAGCCTCAATAAATATGGTCTGTTCTTCAGCCTCTGCAATACCGCTCCCGCTTACATTTATGATTTTATATTCATAGTGATCAACACCGGACGCGCTGTCTGTAGTAGTCCAACGAGCAACAACGGATTTCGCGGTTGTAATATGATCCGGCTCTATATCAATATCAAACTCTGCCGGAGGATCGACATCCGCATTAATCGCGAAATGGGTAATCCCGCCCCATCGTCCGTCACGCAGTGCTTTTATATGAAAGTACCGGGTCCCGCTTGTAAGATTAGAGTAATGCATGCTTTGCTGGCCACCCTCTACAATATCATCCGGAATATCAACGGGATTTTCTGAAAGCATAAAACTATACCCGTCTGCAGGACTTTCGTTCGCCCAAATAAAAAGCGCATTTGTCTCTGAATAAAACCTGGATTGATCAGGAAATGTCTCCGATACTACAGTCGGTCCTTTTGGAGGCGGAAGCGTAATGGTGTAAATGCCGTTCAAGACGTCGGAAAGAACTGGCGATGCTTTTCCGTCATTCGCAAACACTTCAGAAGCATCAGTAAAACGAACAATGGATCTTCCTGTCTTTCGCGGCCGGAATGTAAGCGTCGAAATGACGCCGTAATCTGTTTTAATTCCTCCCGGAATGCCCCCCTGAAATTGAATAATGCCTTTTTGATTATCATATGTTGGCTGTTTCACCCATGCTTCCACGATTGATTTCCCCGTTGTCGGCGAAACGATTTGAAGCATATCGGGAGGAAACTGCAATTCCACTGTAAATGCGTTTACGGATATGTCTTTGCTGTCAAGAGCGACTGATACGCTGAATGTACCGCCCACTTCAAAAGTGCCTGCGTTCGGCGACAATGAAAGGGTGGCGGCATGCGCCTGCGACGCGCTCGCGATGCCCGCCGCAAGAATAAAAAATAAAAATAGGCGCAATAAACAAAGGTTCACAATATACGTATTATATATCATTTTCTGGCAACATGATACCGAAAAAAGTGTGTAAAAACAAACCTGCCGACAATGCCAAAAAGAACAACAATGCCAACGATAAAAATAACTTTTTTAAAAACAACTTGCCAGAGAATATATAATTGAATAGCGCTATTTCCCGCATTATCTAATGCGGCGAGCTTCGCGCTCCATACGCCCGGTGGCACTGTTATCGGGTTTGAAGCGGAAACTGGATCTTCCCAGCGCAAAAAACGGCGAAAACGCACAGTCACTTCGCGAATACCCGCAGCGTCATCTCTTACCTGAAACGGAATCAAAAATACCCCGTCGGCAGGGTTCTTCACAACGCCAGTCGCAAAAAATTGCGGCGGCAAAACATCCGTATCATCCGTATCATCCGCTCCTTGTTCATAAAAAGACCCCGTCGTTTCAAGAGACGGAATAATTTCTGTTCCTTTTCCGTCAGCGGAATACAATACCGCTCTCTGCAAACGAATGTCAGCCGAGCCGTCATCAAATGCAAGAAATGTCAATTCAATAAGTTTTGCGTTCGTGCCTACAAATGATTCCGTCATCCCGCCAGCAAGAGTAATAAGACCGCCTTCATCCTTTGGAGGAAGGGTCTGCCAAATATCTGCCATTGAACCGGAGTCATTGGAAGAAACGAATATCGCGCGCTCCTGATCATAAGCAACTTCAATAAGAAACGCGTTTATCGGCATTTCCGAATCAATAAATACGGCAACGCGCCTTTCCGCATCGTATGATGCCGTATCAATATATACTCGTTCTTGGAATGCATTGGCGAACAGCCCCGCACTCCCGACAACCAAAACGAATATAAACATATATACATAGTTCTTGATACGCATACTTATCCCGTAAAATAATAAAACAATATTGAAATGTCCTTTACGTCAATGATGCCGTCGCTATTCAAATCAAACGGATTAATCTCATCACCGGACTTTCCCCAATAATAAAGCAATATGCTAAAATCTTTCATATACACTTTCCCATCTTTATTAAAATCGGGGAAGAGCGCTTCTCCCTGCAAAAATGGCACTGTTGGCGCCGACTCCGCTTTTTTTCGGCTAATAATGCCTCCGCCGCCGGATGAAGATGAAGAGGCAGGCGAGGAAGCGGCGGCGGTCGGCGTTGCAAAAACTTCGCTTGACGTTGCAATTCTGTTCCCTAAATCATCTTCTGGCAGTACCACAAAATAATATGTCGTACCATTGGTAAGTCCTGTCACTGTCTTTGTAACTACATTCCCCGCCTGTGTGTATGTATATGCCCCGCCCGCAGTTGTTGCCTGTCCAATACTGTATCCTCCGACGTTCCATCCAAGAGAGCCGGAGGCAGCGGACCACGTAAGCGTTGCCTCGCTGTCCCCTGCAGAAGCAGTAACGGTCGGGACAGTAACCGTCGGAAAATACAAAAAACCGGCGCGCAGATTAAAAGTCGCGCTTGAACTTGTGCCAAGCGCGATATCGCCTACATTTTGGAATATCTGGAAACTGTCGGATGTTGACGTGCCGCCGCCGATTGAGATTGAAGGATCGCGTATGATAAAATTATCGCTCGTGTAATCAGTTGCTAAAACATCCTCTGTAAAAAATAAAACCAGAAGACTGCCGACTATCGTTACGGCCGCAATTATGTATATTTGATATGTAATGCTGAACCTGGAATCTTGCATAACGTGGAATCTAGATTCTAAATTCCAGATTCTAGATTCTATTCAAATTACTGCGCCGCTCCTCCAGCGCCTCCTATCAAAAAGGGCGCAACATTAACAATCTTATGCGCTGTAGGATTATAGAGAATCGCCCGCTGATTATTCGTATAAATAATCAGACGGTCACCAAATGACACATCTTTAAAAAATGCCTGCTCCGCGCGCAATCGTTCGGGATCAGTAACGGTAAAAATATTTGGGTCTTCATCACCAGGCAAGATCATAAGTTCTGAAACGCGCCCCATCACTTCAGCCGCCTCTTCCTGCGCTATCTGCTGAGGATTCTCCCGCACGTTATTAAACGCGGAATAAAAATATGCGGCAGTGCCGAATCCCGCGATAACCAACGCAATCAAAATAAGAAATGGAATTACCCTTTTGAATGCCATAAATAAGACGTATGTACTTATCTAATAAATAACAAATCAAAAAACGACCTTCTTTATCTTTCTATTATACTATACACACATCCTCTTATATTTCAAAATTTCCAGGAGGAAAGTACGTCTGCGAGAAAAGATTCGGTGGGTTTGAGGATCGTCACTTCAAAAAGGTACCCATCATGGATAAACCACACTTCCCTTGTCTCGCCTAAAAACGGCTGCCTGCTTACGAATGTTGCGCCAACCGCGCCATCAACTGTAATATCTTCAAAATTCTCCTTCACGCCCGAAGGATTATCCTTAAGAAAGCGCTCTTCTGTTACTTGCGCCTCGGCGTACGGCACTATAAAAATTTGGAAGCCAAGTGCATTCTCCGCATCCTCAAAAGTAATCGTGCCCGCTCCACCGCCCTCGTCAAATTCTTTTACATCCAGCCCTTCCGGATAAAAAAGAGAAAAACCGTAGCTGGCGTTTTTATATATAAGCCAGCCAGCTGGCGCGTTGCGCAAAATAGGCTCCGCGGGCTGATTGCTTTCTGATCCCTCTTTATTTTCGTTTCCTTCTTCCGGCAAATAAAAATACACTCCGGCAAGAAACACAAAAATAATAAATACAGCGACGATAATGCTTGTTTGCTTTATGTTTTTCACTCTATCTTAAAATTATTGCTGGTGAATAAGTAATCTCCCGTCTATTAATCGGATTCTAAATCCCTCAAAAAGGCGCATCTTTCGCGATGGCGTGGTATCGGTCGTTGTCGTAAAGCTCACCGTGCTTCCGGTAGAAGTTCCGATGGAATTTGAAGCATACGCGCGAAAGTAGTAGAGCGTTCCGGACAAGAGCCCCGAAATATCTCGGGTAAACGCTCCCGTGCCAAAACTGCCGCTTTCGGTGGTGGTCGCCACGCCCGTGTTAAGCGTAGAATCGGTGCTGAATGCAAAACCCCGCATCGTCGCGTTCTCGCCGCCAGTCGCGGTGATATTGCCGCCGAGTGTTGCGGAGCCGACGGAAATGTTCGTCGCTGGGTCAGTAGTGGTGACGGTAGGGCGTATTAAACTTACTGTAAACGTACCTGATGTGGTAAATGTGTGAATCCTATAAATTCCACTGGTTGTTTCTGTTCCTCCGCTTGCCGTTACTTCAGAGTCAACATATATAATTCGTACTTCCCCCCTGCAGCCATTTCCTGCGCCTGTCACTTCTCCACCTCCTGACCCCCCACCAGGCGCGCCACAAGCCCCCCCATTGAAAGTATCGTCACCTCCAGCTCCACCGCCACCACCAACAATTTGATACGTTGCTGGCGTTCCCGCTGTGCCTCCCCCTCCAGCTGCTCCAGATACTGCAGTACCTCCTGTACCCCCACCCCCAGATCCTGCAGTACCGCCTGTTACTCCAGAAGCGTTACCTCCTGCACCACTCTCACCAGCACCTCCTCCCCCTCCTCCGCCTCCTCCACCCAAAACTTCAATAGTTGCGGCGTTGGGAGCAGCAAGCACAACATTAATACTTAGATGAAACATCCAAGCGCTTACTACGGCAATTCCATTAAATTTTATTAGATCTTTTTTCATTTAGGGAGCGGGTTCGGGTCCAGGAGCTGACTCGTCCTCCGCCGCAGGTTCTTCTATTAT
>JACQLG010000041.1 GCA_016204155.1 Candidatus Niyogiibacteriota bacterium
AATTAAAAATTAAAAATTCTGAATATATTGGTCCCTTTACGGACGGCGATTCCCTCAAGCAAACGCTCAAAATGCTCAGACGCGCCTTTCCCTACTGCACATGCAAAGGAATGCATAAGCGAAAATGCCAGAACGCTTCTATCGGAAAATGCCTCGGCGTATGCTGCACGCAATTACCCAACACGGCAATGCCAAAAGAGCGTGCTCAATATAAGAAGAATGTCCGTATCGTTAAAAATATCTTATCCGGAAAAGGCAAAACAATCATAGGAAAACTTGCAAAAGAAATGGCGGCGCTCTCAAAAAAACAGCGTTATGAAAAAGCCGCTGAAGCGCGCGATCGTCTATGCGCCATTCAAAATATTTTCTCGCACCGCCATGTAATCAGGCGCCAAGATGACACATACGCACATAAAGGGCTGTCCTATCTCAAGAATCTTTTGAAGCTTTCTCGCCTCCCGCAGCGCATTGAAGCGTATGATATTTCAAACATACATGGCAAGAATGCGGTAGGCGCCATGGTTGTTTTTACTGACGGCAAACCGGATAAAAACGAATACCGCAAATTCAACATCCGCTTACCGCATAGGCCGAATGACACGGCTATGATTCGAGAAATTATTGAACGGCGGTTAAACAATGATTGGCGCATGCCGAATGTCATAGTAATAGATGGCGGAAAAACACAATTGAACGCCACGCTGCGCGTTATGAGTTATGCGTTATTAGTTAAAAGAAAAATAAAAGTTGTTGCGCTAGCGAAACGAGAAGAGGAATTATACTTGCCGAACGGCAAAGTTGTCGCACTCAAAAAAGGGCCGCCGGCCCTTCTGCACCTCCTTCAATATCTTCGGAATGAAGCGCACCGTTTTGCTGTCAGTTTCCACCGCAAAAAAAGGCGCGGTAATTTTTAATAATCATTACCTTTATCATATTTCAATCATTTTGTCTTTCCTGATAAGCTCAATAACCTTTTCGACAAGAATTTTTGGATCTTTATCATAAACAACTTTGCCGCTTCCCCGATACGCTTTGTCTACTATTTGCTCAATCAGATCGGTCGAGCCACCCGATCCTTCCAAAATGCCTATGGGTTTATTATCCTCAAATGCGATCGTAAATTCGTTAAGCGTTCCCATTCTGCCGCATCCGACAATAATGCCGTCTGCGGCGCGCGTAAGAAAGAGATTGCGACCGGCATAATCAAAACCGGTATATACTATCATATCCATATAGTCCACCGGAAGCTTAAAATCTTCAATATGCTTTTTTTCATTTGACGCAGGCGAAAATCCGATAGAAATCCCTCCTTCTTCTTTTGCCCCCATAGCCGCCCAGAACGGAAAGCCAGTGGTTGCGCCCGTAAGCAAAATGGCGTTATGGCGAACGATCTCTTTGCCGAGTGTTTTTGCCTGCTCAAGCGCGTCAGGCGGGCAATGGCCGGTTTCAGCGGCGCCAGAAACACAAACTTTAAATTTAAGATGCGAATGCGGAGAAGGTTTCATACTATGTAGTATACTACGAAGACCGCAAAAAGAAAAAGCTCTGCGTAATTCCACAAAGCTCCCAATATCGCTAATTTTGTTTTATAACAAAGCCGTATTTCTCAAACTCTTCTTCAAGTTCAAGGATCCCTGCCGCCGTAGAGAATTGCAAGGCAATCACACCTGCTTTCTTACAGCCAGTAATATTGTCGTCACGATCATCTACAAAAATCATATGTTCTTTCTGGACTCCAAAATTGCCTGTTACTTCGGAAAAAATATTCTCAAAGAAAATCGGGCTTTCGCTTTTTCTTCCCTCTCTATCGCACGAGAAAAAGAGCAGCTGCGGATGCATATATCGCAAGAGATAACCGAATTTCCCCCGCATTTCTGCTTGATGCATCACATTTGCATTTGAAATTAAACCTTGAAGATAACCGCTCTCTCTAATACGACGCGAAAGATTTAAAAAAAGAGCGCTATGCTCTACATCTTCTCTGAATGCTTTATTGAAAGCAACAATAAAATCATCGAAATGAGGCTTTGTACGAAACCGCTTGCAGAGAATGTCATAGATTGCCACCGGTGCCCACTCGTCAGATTCTATTGACTGCCAAAATAATTTCGGGAAACGTCCCGGCTGTATTGATATCTTGCTATTCAACACATGCGATACATCTCTCCACGAAACCCGAAATAAAGACGCCAAACTTAATTTCAATTCATCAACCTTAAACGGCACTATAACATTGCCAAAATCCCAAAAAATAATCTTGAGAATAATTTCTGTAATTTTTTGCTTCACTATACACCTCTCGAG
>JACQLG010000031.1 GCA_016204155.1 Candidatus Niyogiibacteriota bacterium
ATACAAAACAAAAGACAAAAGGCAGCTCTTACCAGCTGCCGATTTTTATTAATACCTCTTGGTCATTTTGATTTCATTCAATGCAGTAACTGATATGACGTAACAATGGCGGCGGTTTCGGATTTGAGCGTGAGTTTGCCGAGCGAAATAATCAAAAATCCGGCCTTGCGCGCCTGCTGGCGTTCTTCTTCGTTCCAGCCTCCTTCAGGCCCAACAAAAAGCGCGACATGCGCCTTTGAAGGGTATGATACCATTCTATCGGCCGACTCTGATTCAAGCGACGGGAAAAAGACCTGAAGATTCCGCTTCTGGGCATAATGGACCGCTTCATGGAACACCATCAGAGGCCGCAATTTCGGGATGAGCGTCCTACCTGACTGTTCTGCCGCTTCTTGAATAATTGATTCGCACCGAGTCCGGTTAAAGTTCTTCTTTATGGACCTACTCGTAAGAATGGGCACGAACTCCGACACTCCCACCTCAACCCCCTTTTCAAGGACCCATTCAAACTTATCTTTCTTAATAAGCGATTGGAAAAGTACGAGCTTTCGTTTCGGCTCCCTGTTTGAAACGCGCGCCTCTTTGATGAAAACTTCTGCGGAACGCGGCGATATCTCTTCTATCACGCCGACAAAATCGTATTCCGATCCGTCAAAAAGAATTATTTCATCTCCTTTTCCCATGCGCAGAACCGAAGATAATTGGCGCGCCATATCTTTTGAACTTTCAAGCCGCTTGCCTTTTTCCAATTTTATATTGACGAAAAAACGATGCATTATTTATTAAAGCATAATTCTGTTACATAACACCATTCGCATTTTGGTTTCGGTGGAGAATGCACTGCCCGATTATACTCTACCATAGTATAACTTACCCATATCCAATCCTTCTCCGGAAATAATGCCATCAGGTCTTTTTCTATCTTTACCGGATCCTGCTCTTTTGTAAATCCAAAACGATTGGCAACTTGCCGCACATGCGTATCCACCGGAATGCCTTCGGCGATTCCGTAAACATGGTTCAATACGATATTCGCGGTTTTTCGGGCAACGCCCGGGAGGCGCGTCATTTCATCAAGCGTTTTTGGCAATTTCCCGCCGAATTCATCTCGAATCATTCGTGCTGATGCTATGATATGTTTTGACTTTTGGCGAAAAAAACCGAGAGGCCGGATCTCTTTTTGAAGCGTCCGAAGATCAGCATCGGCAAAATCGTCTACCGAACTGTATTTTTTAAAGAGCCCCTGTTTTTGCGTTACTTCATTGACTTTTTTATCCGTAGTTTGTGCTGAAAACATTACGGACGCAAGCATCTGCATGGGCGTTCTCCATACAAGAACCGTCTTCATGCGCGGATATCTCTTCCGAAGGCATAACAGAAGCGCTCTCGCCCGTTTCTTTTTTTGGTCAAAGCTCTGCTTTGACCAATTTTGTACTATATGATTCTTATGCGATATTTCTTTACTCATTACCATCATCATATCATACCTTGGACAACACCCGGTGTTGTCCATAGCTTTAGAGAGGGTCGGGGTCAGTAGTAGAAGCGGTACACGCGCCACAAACAAATGAATAACTGCCGCTAGCACTAATATCTAATTCATTATTTTCAAATGTGGTGCTCGCAAGATTAATCGACGAGTCAACTATCCTTAACGCAGTCGCCTTGCCTGCGTCAGGCCGTTTTTCGGTATGATCCCGTACAATTGAATTTTTTATGGACGCTGCGGCCCCGTCAGTAAGATAGATACCCGATTGAAAATTCTTTTCAATCAGCGCATATTCTATTGTTGAAGTGGCTCCACTGCCCGCTATTTTTACACCCGCTTTATCATCACCTCCAGCGCTACGTCTTCCGCCAGCGTAGCGCAGGGTAAATCCCGACATATCAAGAATTCCGCCTTGCTCAATCCTTATACCAATCCAGTCGCCTGCCAGCGGAATGGTTGATGTAGCGTTATCGCTATCGCCAGCAACACTGTCATCATAAAACGAAGTAAATATTAAATCGTCCGGCTCGCTTCCCAGAAAGAATATCTTGCCTCCATCAATAACACGAAGCACGCTTGGCGTACTACTGATCTTTCCTTTGACCACCGTATCGCGCTCAAATGTTAAAGTAGAACCTAGGCCTACTGAAAGAGTCCCGTGCAGAATATACGGGAGATCGTTTTTCAAAAGAGTGGTCGTACCTGTATCAAGTAAACCGTCTACAAGAATTCCACCGACGTCATTTGAAGAACCGCTGTTATTAGAAATAAGAGGGATCAAGCCGCTATTGAATATTGCTGTTCCGTTTTCAATAAAATTATTAGATTGTATACGAGAATGAGGCGCGTTGCTTGTGTGGATGCCAAACGTATTTTGTCTAAATATGTTTTCGCTGATGAGGGGTGAGCCGCCCTCAACAAGCAACCCATTTGCCGAGTTGTCATTGTTATTCAAACGAATAGTATTCTTCTCAAGCACCGAGCCGGAATCGATAAGAGCAATCCCATGTTCAAACGAATGTTCTACTATAGAATTCTGCATTGCGATATCCGCTCCATTAACGCGAAGGGCCGCTCTTTCATTTGGAAGCGCGGGTATAAAAAATTTGCCTCCGTATCGTATAATTGAATATTGTAAAGTAACATTCGCACTCTCTGGTGTTACATGTATACTTTCCCAGCTTCCTGGAAACGCGCCTGTTGAAGTGCCGTCGCGGTTAAAGTCTCCGCCATATTCGTCATCAAAGAAACTTGTAAATATGACCGGATCTTCGTTGATGCCTTCCGCCTTAAGGGTTCCTTTTATGATGAGCCCGCTATTATTGAAAAATTTAATAATAACGCCGGGCTCAATAGTAAGCGTGCCGGTATTCTCTATAATCAAATCTCTCGCTGGAACAAGATAGGGCCCGTGTGATTTTGTAAGAACGACATCACCAATAACCTGTGCGCCGTTTGCGATTTGGTAATTGATGCTATTTCGCGCTTTTGGAGTGCCCCTAATTGTTCTGCCTTCTTTGTTTATGCCATTTGTAAAAATAACATTATTCGTCCCCCAATTAACCGCGTTACTCCCGGACTCGAAAGGGTCAAAACGCTCCATAGTAGATTTATTAGCAAGAGAACCGGCGCACCAATTCGTGCATAATGCCGTCCTATCAATAGTGCTAGACGCATATGTTAACTTCAGTGCCTCACCGCTATCTTTTAATCCGACACTAAAACTCACCCATAAGTCAGCGGGTATGTCTGTAATCGGACTTTCTGACATTTCATCGATTTCATCAGAATTTTTTCTTTCAATAAGATAATAGCCGCCCGCGGGGATGGTACCGGAAAGCGCTATGGCCGGAGAATTATCGGTTTCGGAAATAAGAAACCACGAATCATTAAAAGCTATTGATTGAGATGTCGGATTATAAAGTTCAATCCACTCGTCCTCGCCGTGCCCTTCAGTGCCCATCCACGCGATTTCATTGATCACTACGGGACTTGTAAAAAATTCAACGGCTGCGACTGCTTCGTTGTAATTTCCAACGCCATCAAATGCTTTGAGAATAAATGTATAGATTGCATTCGCGTCATCTAATGTGAGTATCGTGTTTGTTGCGCTTCGATCAAATGCCTTAGGAAATGCATCGCACACATTACCCGCCGAGAGGCATGTTAATTCATATGTGAACACGTCTGACGCAGATGAGGACCAGTCAAGCGTTATGTTATTAGAAGTAATAAGACAGCCATCTTTTGAAAGAGATTTTTTGCATTCAATAATATGAAAATCAATGTCAGGCGCGTAAGAATCCACAAAAAGAGTTACTGCTATTGGAGTGGACTGATTGCCCGCCGTATCAATCGCGAAAAATTTGAGCGTGCTCGTACCTTGCGCAAATGTATTTTCCAGCTGCCAGTTTCCGGCGTCATTGACTGTTGTAGTAGCGTTCGTATCGGTTTGAATAATCGCGTGAGGTTGGGCAGTACCAATAAAAAGAACGGTCTCGGTTGTAAACGGCGCTGAAAAGTCCTCCGGAGAAATAATGACAGGTGAGGGAGGCTTTTCCTCTTGAGAAGTCGGGGGCGGTTGTGTGTCATCAACATCCTGAATGATGTTTCCTCCTCCTCCGCCTCCTCCTGGCCGAGGCACGCGAAAAAGTCCGAATTGATCTTGAAATTGATTCTGGATTGGGGATGCTTGAACATCTTGTTTTGCTTCAGTGGGCGATGACAATACATTTTCTTCTATCATTTCTGCGACATCGGGCAACGCGTTTCCAGTCGGCCCTACTTCTTGTAGCGGTGGTTCTGATTGAGTTTCCGCGCTTGGTTGGCCTTCTCTGTCCGGCATTGCTTGTATAATAGCAGCCTCTTGCGATTGCGGCGCTTTGGGATCAGTAAGGTTAAAAATTTTTTCTTTTGTCGCGTCAAAAAGTTTCGCAATCCAGCTTTTATTTTTGTTATAAAGAATTTTTGTCTTTTTTTCTTTTTCTACTTCATCAAAAAAGAGTTTGATAATACCAGCGCCATTACGGACTGCTGATTGAGAAAGGCGGGACCAGTAGTTGGAGAGAATTATCTTTCTCTCATCTACGATGGTATAACTTACACCTCCTCCACTCCATGCAGGAATTATGATTCTACGAACCAAAGGAAATTTATCTCTAGCAGATGAAAAACCAAAGCTACCAGAAAAGCCTTCAATAATTGGTAGATTATACTTGGGAGATATAATAGTATCCCGACTAAAAAAATTATTATTTGAATAATTGGCAACCCTGTCAAAATAAGCATCAAGCGAACTAAGATAGACCGGACGCGCATTCAGTCGTGCTAAATCATCAATCATGCCGATATTAGGCCTGTCAAACTGAGCAGTCCATGTTTCATACGGCGAGTCATTTGTATCATCAAAATGCTCAAGTAATGCAAATGTTTCCGGAGACGCATGCGGGAAAAGTTCGCCTAGTAGTTTTGCAAACGCGGGATGCGGGTCATCTCTTGTATGGTCGGGCACGGTTGCATCTTCTATTAAATGAAGCGTATGGCCAAGCGCTTCAAACGCGCGCCCTTTATCGCCCCACGCGTATTCATAGACCGCGCGATCCCAGGAATAATCGGTATCTCCGCTAAAAAATTCTTTGACGGTCCCATACATTACTCTCTGTGGAAGATTGTGTATTTTATATGTCGCCTGGGCCAATGTATCCTCTGCCCAATCCTTTGAGGTCTGCCATGTGATGCCGAAATAATTCACTCCTTTGTTATAGACCGGATCATAAAAATGACGCATCCAGCGGCCCGTAAAATCTTCATCCACGCTCCCTTTAACAACAAGTTCTTTCGCTGTGTTGCTAAGTTTATATTCGGGGTGATGGATATTAAAAAAATCAACTATTTCATCGGTCAATGCGGGATGCGTAGTATCACTGCTATAGCCATATACAAAAAGAGGCCCCAACCAAAAAGTTGCGACCGCGGTAATTAATAAGAAATTTCTTACAAATCTTCTATTTTCCATATGCCGTTTGCAATACGCTGTACATTAATCTGAACAGCCAATTGATTATCATCATTATATATATCAAATATATAAACATCTCCTCCCTCTACTAAAGAATAGGCATTTCTTGGTCTGTGGAGATCTACTATCATATCTTTCAACAAACCTTTTGAATGGATCTCCATTAGATTACTTCTCCACTCCTCCTGCTTATCAATCACAAAATACTTGCTGGCAAGTTCAATATCGCCCTTCTCAAGCGCGTCAATAAATAACGCAAGGGTCTCTTCTGGGGTCTTCCCGCCATAGGTATCATTTTCATATTGACGCTGAAGATCCTCTATATATTTGCGCGCCTCGCGGTCTTCTCGCGCATCGGGACTCAGATATACATTCGTAACATACAAAAGAGCAAGCGCGATGATAATAATCAAAAGAAAGCGCCTCACAAACTTCCAGCTTGCCCAATTTTTATTCAAAATCCCCATATTTTTATAACATATGGACAACACCCGGTGTTATCCATCTTTAGCCATCTTATCCTGTAATTAAATCAAAATCCATAAAAGAATCGGAGCTTTGCTCGCTTGCAATCCAATCTTGTAAAAATGTAAGATATTGAGCCGGATTATTATCAAAATACTCCATAATCGGTTTTTTATCAATAAGGGAAGAAAACTGAGTTATATTTCCCAAATAATCAGGCATGCTTGACCATGTATATGCTTTAAGAAATTTCATTGCCTCCTCTTTATCCACAACATATCCACGCCCTTTCCACTGCGGATCAAATAATTCTAACGGATTTAAATGAATATAGCGACTCACGTGGGTGAACTGCTCATCATCGCCTATATGCACTGCCTTAAATCGGCCGCCAAAAAGAACTCCTACTCTTTTATAGACTTTATTAAAATATTTTGAATGGCTCATTTGCAATCGTTGCAAAAAAATACTCACTCCGTTTTCCTGTAATTGCCGCATCATCATATGAAAATGATTCGGCATCAAACACCAACTTAAAATTTCTACCAATTTCTCCCCATCCCTTTCAACACTGGACAACACCCGGTGTTGTCCAATTTTAGTAGGAATCGATATTCCACAACATATCCTGTAATACCTTGGAAGAGTCAGGGTTATCTTTTATACCTCGCAAAAGAAGCAAACGAGCTTTTTCTTTGTCTTTAAGCGCATTTATATAAAATCCGAATGCGGAAGTGTAATACTGCATAGAAGCAGGGCTTTTTTCAATCGTCTTCAAAAAGTATTCTTCTGCCTTTTGATTGTCATGAAGATAATAGGCGTGGAGATCGGCAAGATTATTATACGCGCGCGCATCATCCGGACGGATGAACGCTGCATATTCCCATGCTTCGCGCGCGCCTTCATAATCTTCCAGCTGTTTTTGCAGAATCCCCAACTCCAGCCAATAATCAATCTGGTCGGGGTTCCCTTGTAACGCCTCTCTGATTGACGCAATAGCGTTGTGCCTTGCTTCTATTGCTTCCGGAGGCAAGAAATCAGGAAAGGTTATAGGCCGATCAAGATTAGGAACTTGCATTTCTGGCGTGGGCGCAGGCGTGGCAACACTCCCTCCATCCTTATCCATAAAAACAACATAAAACGCTCCTCCGATAACCAACAAAGCTATCCCGATCAAAATAATATAATATGATTTTTTCATATTCATATATAATACTGTAGCAAAGCCATAAAAACGCCGCAACCTCTATGGACAACACTCCGTGTTGTCCATTCACCACAAAACCCCGCACTCGTGCGGGGTTTTGTGTGAGTTATCCCTCGATGCCGAATGTATCGGCCCTCGGGATTCACAAGGAAACTCTTATTAGTTTTCAGACGTCATGACTTCATGAGCCATTCGGGTCGCAGGAAGACCTGGAACCTCATAGCCGTTTGTAAAGTCAACATCAGTCAATGCGTTCGTTGTCGAGGTTGAGCGAGGCGACCAGATAAGGTCGTCATTGGTGTTCGTATCAAGAACTGTTGCCCGACCAAGTTCAGCAGTACTCATGCCTACTCCACATCCGCCTGTCGTACAAACGACTGTCTGATATGCCGCATCACCTCGAAGGTCAACTTCCATTGACTCGGTTCCGGTAACTGTCTCAACACTTGCCACGTCAGCAGCAAACCTGAAGTATCGGGTTAGTCCTGATGGGACTTTATACGTCGTGGTTGATGTATTCGTGTCACCGCAGGTAGTCGCCGAACTATCCATAAAGAGCTCGATATCAACGTCGTGAATACCTCTCGTGTTCGGATTGCCCGCGCCCCAGTTTGCAGGCTGTGCGCCCGGGTAGTAACACTGGTCAGCGTTCAAAATACCACTTGCCGAAAATGCGCTGTCAACCGTACTAAACCCGCTATCAGTGTAAGCGTAGAGCGAATACTTTGATGTCGTTCCTTTCGCGATTGATCCTGTTGAGGAAGAAATCTGGAAAGTGAATTTGTAGAATTCTACGTCTCCGCCTACTGCTGTTACCTTGAACTTGTAGAAGGTCCTGTCAGAGCCTGTTTTAAGTATTCTTTCCGAGGTCGTCAAGTCAATCTTTGTAAATGACGGGTATGCTTTCATTATACGCACGCCAGCAGTTAATGCCGTATCATTGCCCGACGGCGTAATGTTTGTCGCTGAACCGACACCGACTGCATAGTTCCCTCCTGTCAGACCGTCTGCATCTCCGTCCCAGTTCACAAGCATCAAGTGCCCTGATTCAGTTGACGGACCGGAAACACCGATTCCTGACATATCACCTTTAACTTCCAAAGTGCGCGATCCATCTTTTGCTATCATGAAATCCCCATCCGCAATCAAGGTAGAAGTCGCGTAGTCGCTGTTCGATCCAAAGATTGCCGTTGCAATCTGCTTGTTTGCGGTCACATCCCACAATGTGACTTGCTGGCTTGCCAAGTCAACCGGGGTGTTTGACGCAGTTCCGGTAAGTTGGAAGTTTACGCGCTTGACATTAAGGCTCTCAAAGGATGCTGAGAACTTCAACCGGAGTAGAACTACTCCCGTTGTCCCGGCATTCGCAATACGATATCCCGGAGTGGAATCGTTCACAACAGTGTACGTACCGCCTGACTGCACGGTCATAATCTGGCCCGATCCGCCGTTTTCCGTAACTGTAGCAGATTGGCCTGACTGTATTCCGGTTGCAGCGGCCGCAGCGCCAGCGTTGCTGTATCCCCACTGGATTCGTGAAGCTGCCGGAGCCCCTGAAGAAACATTACACTTAAGTCCCAAGACTTTTGCGGTTCCTTTCGGAACAGTAAAGCCCGTACCTAAGAACGTAAATGATGTTGATGACCCGACTGCTGACGGATTTACTTCTTCTGATACCGCAGCTGCTCCGTCATAGAGCTTACATGCTGTAACATCAGTTACCGCAGTTCCGTATCGTCCGTATTCAAGCGGAATAGAAGCAAATTTTATGTCATCTCCCGAGTTTGTCGCGTCAAGCTCATAGTTTGCGAAAAGGAATTGGTTTGATCCCGCAACAAGATCTTGCGCAATCGGCGTTGATTGAACGCTCAAGGTTACTACCGCAGCTTTCAAGGTCATAAGATTACCCGTGACTGCTGATGTCGGAGCAGGAGTGATTGAAACACCCGTTGTCTGTCCGGTAACGCTTGTCCATTGGGTGCTCGGTGTAGTAGAAGCCGCAATGGTGTTATTGTTGTCAAAATCAGTGCCGAGTTTTCCTTTCAAGACATACGTGTGCTTTCCGACTGGAAAGATAACAGTTTCAGTGAATGTAACCGTATTTGCAGAACTTGATCCGTCTTGAGGTCCCGCAACAGTTGTATTTGTGTCTTTGCGCACCAAAACAATGTTAGTTACATCAGCCGCAGTTGTGTCGGTTGATCCGGTCGGACCGCTCAAGTTGAAGATGATTTGACCGACAGAAATTGGCTCACCCTTTGTATCAACATTGAATCCTCCGATCACCTGGTCAACAACGTTCTCTGCAATGTTTTGCGCGGGTACTTCTGTTGAGTTTTCAACAGTAATCGTTCCTGTATCAATGGTTACTTGATAGGCGTCAAACCATGGATTGGTGTCCAGGTGGAATTGACCATCATCAGTTCCTGAATCATCAGCTCCGTTCGGAGGCGTGATATTGTATCCGAAGATTTTACCCTTTACAGTAAGATCGGTTCGGCGGAACACGTCAAAGTCAACCGTTCGTCCCGAACCGCTAATAATATCGCCCTTAATGGATATTTCTGCTGAAAATCCTTTCTCAATTGAGATGCCGTCGCCGAAGTTTGCAGAATAGTACTTGCCGTCACTAGATACGACTGCGGCATATTCCGTTCCATTGACAACGATTTTCGTGTTTGCAAGGTCAGATGACGCGACAGAACCTGACTGATTCCATCGGATATTTTTCAGTGATACATCTTCCGCAGACCCTGCAGTCATTTTAATTGAGGAGAATGTGTATCCATTCGCATCTCCAACTTTTTTGTTTACGCTCGAGCCGGGATCCAAAGGACCAATTGACATAGTAAGAGACCCGATTACGAGTGATGCGTTAATGGTGTGAATCGCGCCCTTAATAGGAAGTGATGCGTTAAGGGTCGTATTTCCCGTCAACTTAATAGCAGTAACTGCCATGAGCGGCGTTTCGCCGACTCGAGTTGCGTTATCTGCTGCCATATCTGCGGCAACCGTAAATGTCTTCGTCATTCCCGCTTTTACGACAACATCTTCGCTAAGCACTGCCTGGTGGACTGAATTGAATGATTTTGAAAGGCCAATTCGCAATCCGTCGCCATCAAGAAGCACGACGCCAGAAAATGACGCATCTGCGGCAAGTCCTTGCCGTTCAACTGTTACTGAATCAATGGTTACGTCTGAGCCCCCTGCCGTTGCCGTAAATACGGTGAACGGAAGGCCTTGCGCATTATCTACTGCCAATGAATCAGCCGGTTGTTGCCCAGCGACTACCGTCAATGTGTCTGAACCCGACGGGACTGTCCCAGTACCTGTTCCGGTGCCAGTACCTCCTGTTCCGTATAATGCGTTTAATTTTGCTCGCGTGCCCGGACCAACATATCCTGTCGCGCCCGTCAGTCCTAACGGAGTCAACACTTCCGAAGCATATTTGTTCTGGAAGCAATTTACTCCATCACGCGTTATAGAACCGAAATATCCTGTGTAGGATGCGAAGGTGAAGCATCCTTCCAAATCCAGCGCCTGCTGGAGCGCTGCCACTTCAGAATTATCCATACCCTGTGAAAGGTTTGTGTTAAACACATGGGAGAATCCTGATGTGCCGCCTCCCGACAATCCTGCAAGCTGTGACTGCAAGGTCGCGATTTGCGCAAGCAGTGACTGAATTTGCGCTTGAAGTTCGTCAGCTGTTACCGCGTTTGCCGCAACGGGAAGAAAATATCCCATTCCGCCGAGCCACAACGCAGTCGTTATGCTAAGAACGCTCGAAGCAACCTTTGCTTTAAGCGATCCTCTTAAACTACTCATAATATAAACTCTGATCTTTTCTTCTTCCGCTTACAGCGGAATTCAAAAAAATCATTTAAGAGCGGGCTATCTTGATCTCGACTAAAAAATCAAGGATCCCTCTCTAAAACTTCAAATAATTAATAATGGTTTTGGAATCGCATCGTCTCCAGAACACCCGGATAGAAGCGATGTATATGCAATTCTGTTCTGATTAAGGAGTAAAGCCACAAGGAAAAAATTCCTCATCGACCGTGCTTGCCTGCATCCGCTTATTTTATAATCGACGCAGAGCAACTCCTTCCTAATTATCCAATAAATACAATAAATACAAATGAAAGAATCTGCTGAATATATACTAGAGTCCAATCATTTCATCCGAATCAACTGTTATTATTTTTATTTCAACGTTCTTTCCGCTAATTTCTACAGATACGGGAAACCAGCCAATACTATGGCCTTGATAAAAAATTTTTACACTCTAACCCATAAACGCCCCGTGGTCATAAATAATGCATCCAAAACAGGATATCTTCCTTACACCTTATTATAAAGAGTCCCTGCAATGCTTTCAAAACAATATTGTGGATAACTTTTTATAGCTGAAAATACGCGGAAATGGGCTTATTTCTAGGATACGGGAAAATAAAATAAAAGGTCAATAAAAAGAACTCTAGAACAAGAAAAATGCCGGCTGTCAAATGGTTTTACGCAACAAAAGAATATCGCCTCCACCGCTTATCGCCATATTTTTTCAACACGCCATCCCGGGTAAGCGCGATAAGGTCCCGCTGTATGGTTTTTTCGCCCACATCCGTAAAAAACGCGGCGATATCTCCAACGCTCACCTCTCCTCGCTCACGAATAAGGGAAAGAATCTTCTCCTTGCGTTCCGGATTCAAAGGAGAATTGACACTATCCCCATTACCCTCCTCATCATAAGTAATCTTGCCGAAAGCGTTCGGAAAGTCCTTAAAAGGAGCAATGGACAGTTCTTTTACGGACGCGGGAAGGAAATCTTCCCTTTTCTCTTTCACGAATTCAAGCAAAGTTCCGTATTCCCTACACAGCACTTCAAAATTCTTTCGGGATATGAACGTTCCTGACGAAGATAAGTCAAGCGCGTGTACCATATGGGGAACCGCTCGCTCTATCTTGTCAATATACTTCATGCGTTCATACACAGAAGAATCTCTTAACTTCATAAATGTCTTAAATAATATCAGACCTTCATCGCGCAAATACCATTTTAACGGTTCTTTATCCGGAAAAATATCAGTAACACGGTATAGCGCCTCTGTTATTTTTTGAACATGTTCGCATACATAGTCGCAACACATGAGCATATTTTTGGAATAGGCAGTCATACAAAAGATTATACATCAAATTATATATCATTGAACAGTATTGATTGATGCTAGATATCGGACATATAAGACATTAACGGACGTCCTTTCCTTTCATTGCTTCTATGCCTTGAACGCCTATGACACGGATCACTTCGGCAAGCGTCGTTGTTCCGCGGTTAATCTTGTTCAACGCAGCTTCCCATAAACTCTTAATGCCCTTTGTGCGGAGAAGGTTCGCGATTTCTTTTGGATTTTTCCCTTCCATAATAAAGGATCGCACATCGGAATCAAACGCCGCAACCTCAAAAACGCCTTGCCTGCCATGATAGCCGCTACCGCCGCATGCGTTACAACCCTTTCCTTCGTACAATGACGTTGCAACGCTTCCTCCAACAAGAGACTTTTCAAAGTCGTTTAATGTATGGGGCGCTTTGCATGATTCGCAGATCTTGCGTACAAGCCGGGTGGATACAGCGCCGATAAGAATGTGTGCTACAACAGAACGCGGCACGCCCATCTCAAAGAAACGTATTACGATGCCGGAGATATCAAACGTATGAAAAGTAGAAAATACCAAGATGCCGGAAAGGGCCGCGTGCACCGACATTTGCACGGTTTCGGGGTCGCGTAATTCCCCGAGCATAACGATATCTGGATCCTGGCGCATGACCGAACGGAGAGCTTTTGGAAACGTAAGACCTATATTTTCTTTGATTTGAAGCTGACGGACGGTATCCATTTGGAATTCAATAGGATCTTCAAGCGTAATAATATTGTTGTCCTGCTTCTTCAGCGTCGTCAAAATGGAATACAAAAGCGTCGTTTTACCTGAAGCAGTAGGACCGGTAGAAAGGCACATTCCGTAAGGAGAGGCGATGATTCGCCGAAGAGCATCCAACTGATTGAACTCAAATCCGAGACCTTCAAGCGGCCTCATAACGTCTTCCCTATTGAGAAGGCGCAGCACTGCCGCTTCGCCGAAGTTCGTCGGGAATGTTGATACTCGGACATTATGTATCTTTCCCTTTTCGCCATACAGCTCTAAATGGCCATCCTGCGGAAAACGCTTCTCCATTATTTCCATACTCGCAAGCACTTTGATGCGTGAAATAATTTCTTCCTGCCCCGTCTTTTCAAATGTTTCATACGGATGCAGAAATCCGTCTATGCGAAAACGGATATTTAGAGAATTGCGCTCCGGCTCAAAATGAACATCGCTTGCTCCCTTTGCGATAGCGCTGCGCAGTACGTCGTCAACGAGCTCCGAAATATTCGCATACGTTTTCCCCTTTTCGTTATCTTCTGTCATATCACTATTATTATAGCATAAACTTTTTTTATTATTTTTTATATTGCTGGACAACACCGGGTGTTGTCCATCAATTGACTCTATTATTGATATAGTATATAATAGTGCAGATAAAAGAGATATGGCTATAAAGATGAAAAAAGTACTGTTTTTACTTACCTTTTTACTTACCACTGTAACAGTTGTAGGCATTTTTATAATCCCTGTCGCAGCACAGGCAGATAGCGCTCCTCCGACCGTTGATATACAAGCGAATGGAAGCAACGGACCGATAACTATCGGATATAACACATCAACAACCATTTCATGGACTTCCACAAACGCAACTTCATGTTCTGTCACCCCTTCAGGATGGGCAGGAACATCAGGAAGCCAGTCGTCAGGAAATCTTCTTAATTCGCAAACATATAGCGCGTATTGCACCGGACCGGGGGGTTCGGCAAATGATTCAGTGAGCGTAAACGTAGAGTCCTCGCCATTGCCGACCGTAGACATCAACGCGAACCCAACCAGCATAACCCAAGGCAATTCATCAGTTCTTTCGTGGACGTCTTCAAATGCAAACACATGTTCTGCGTCAGGAGGATGGTCAGGCACGAAAGTGCTCTCGGGCAATGAAGTCGTGTCTCTCTTTAATACAACGACATATTCAATCACCTGTTCAAATAACGCGGGACAAGCATCAGATAGCGTTGCCGTAAACGTCCAAGCAAATCTTCCGACAGTTGATATTTCTGCAAATCCGTCTTTCGTCCAAAAAGGCAACTCTTCGGTTCTTGTATGGAATTCATCAAACGCGACTACCTGTTTTGCAACGAACGGATGGTCCGGAACAAAAGGACTTTCAGGATCAGAATCCAAAAGTCCGACGCAAACACAGACTTATGGAATCACTTGTTCCAATAACACAGGCCAGGCATCTGATTCGGTGACTGTTACGGTGCAGATACAAACGCCGACCGTAACATTATCGGCCGCGCCCGACGACGCTATCAATCAAGGCGGAAACGCAGTCCTTGTATGGAGTTCTGCAAACGCAACGCAGTGCTACGCAACATCCGGATGGAGCGGCTCCAAATCCCTTGCCGGATCAGAAGTTATTGCGCCGCAAAGCACCACATCATATTCCATCACATGCACCAATGAGGGACAGTCGGCTTCTGATAATGAAACGATCATTGTCAGTTCAACGGCGTCAGCTCCCATATTTAATGTCGCCTGCTCCGTCAGTTCGCCGTCAGTTCATCCCGGCCAGAATGTAACCTTTGTTGCGGGATACGCTGGGGGTATTGCTCCTGTCACATTTGTATGGTCAGGAGATGTCACGGGCGTAGGCCAGACGCGCAGCGTTTCGTTCGGTACAACAGGATCAAAATTTGCAACGGTGAGCGCGACTGACGGACAAGGACGGACGAATAACTCGAACTGCAGCGTTATTGTAACGCCGGCAACAGTTGTTACTACCTCTACTCCTCCGCCGATAATTGTTACGACCGCAACAAAACAGCCAACGAACTATTGTTGCTCTGCGAACGGAACGCAGATATTCTACGATGAGGAAGGAAATGCCATAGAAATCGCGTCGGCAGATGGCGATCAAAAAGATCGCTCTCTCCTTGCGTCTGTTTTTGCGAGCGACACCGGCGGACCATCCGCATTCCTCTATCTTTTGTTATTCCTTTTTATAGTCCTTGCGATACTTGCCGTTATCCGCTACCACCTCGTTATGGATCGCGCGCAAAAACAATTTTATTCTTACGGTAACGGCAATGGCAACGATACGCGCACACAAGAACACCAAGAAGAGCCATGGAGACCGCAGCGTCCGCCATTGCGCGAACCACCTGACTATTCTGCAGATAGGAGCTAAAACAAAAATCACCCTGAGCAAAGTCGAAGGGTGATTTTTGTTTTAGTGCGTTCTTTTGGCAATTATCTCCTTCATTTTTTCTACTTGCGCTTTCTTGCCGGCAACGTTGTACTTACCGGGGTGTTTCTCAATCTCTTTCCACAATTTACCTACATCACGTTTTGAAACCTTTTTTTTATCGTCCCCAAAAAGTATGCCTTCATATTTATCACGCACAGATGGCGAGAATCCCTCTTTGTACATTTCTTTTCGCACATGCTCTTCATATTCCCTTTTTGTGATATCTCCCATAATGAACACTTTTACATTAAGAATAAAATAATGCACACGAGACCTTTTTTTTATTATACAGCGGATATGGTTTAATAGAAATAAATAAAAAACCCGCTCGCGGCCTCAAGCCACGGAGCGGTTGTTTTTTATCAGTCTTTATAACTTCCGATGCTTACGTATAATAACGCTCTTTTGAATTTCTGCAGTTCCTTCGTATGTTGGCAATATCTCGGCATCGTTTTTGATATCGCCGATAACATAATCATACGTATACCAGTACCCGCCGAACATATCGCAGCAGTCGCGAGCGACCCGCCGCGCATTTTCTGCAGACAACAATTTTACCTTTGCCGCGTCATCAGAAAACGGCATGTCTCTATCTTTCTTTCGGCACGCATCAAGCACGCCTTTCCAAATTACATCAGTATATGCTTCATGCTCTGCAAGCCGAAGACCGATAACATCCAAATCAATAAGACGCATATCGAATACTGTCCTCGTCTTCGTATATTCCCGCGTCTCAGTCAAAGCCCTTCTTGCGATACCGTCGCCTTGAGATGCAATGCCCAATCTTCCTATATCAAGCGTCGCGAGGGCAACCGACATTCCTTTCCCCTGTTCACCTAAAATACTATCTTCAGAAATAACAACGTTATCAAACTCAACAAGACAAAATGGCGCGCCGCCAAATCCGCGCTTCCTTATAGAACTTATCTGTATGCCAGGAATGTCTCTAAATCCAATCTCATTGCTTTCTATAAGGAAAGCGGTGATACCTGCATGCCTTTTAGAAATATCTTCTTTCCATCCTTTTATCCGCGCGAATACAATCATAAAACGCGCGCGGTCCGCATTGGTAATAAGATTTTTGAAGCCATTCAGTATAAATTTGCCATTATGGTCTTCCGCAGTCATCTTAAGCGCGCTTAAATCCGAGCCGACTTCAGTTTCAGTCGCCGCAAAACATCCGAAGTCCTCGCCTGACGCTAAAAAAGGCAATGTTCTTCTCTTTTGATCCTCTCTCCCGAATGTCGTAATCGGAAATCCTACAAGGGCGGTATTCACACTCCATATAAGCTGAAGGCTCGGCCAGGCTTCTGCGAGTTTGCTTGAAATACACGCGGTTGCTTCAGTACTTGCGCCAATCCTTCCGTATTCTTCCGGGAACGACATTCCCATGATTCCCAATTCGCCAAGTCTCTTTAACCACGCGTGTGGGAATATGTTATATTTCTCCAATTGTCAATACCCGTTTTCAAAAACGTTTTCTCTTTTTAAAAATTCCTCGGTAGTTAAAACGACTGCGTCAATATCTGCCTCGGTCATATGAGTCATTTTACTTTCCTCCTGTTGTTAACTTACTTCCCAAAAACTATAGCATAATACTTTTCAGAAAGCAAACCTCTATTTTTTACTATTACTATTTTTTACTATTCTTATAAAATGGCCGATCGGTCAAAATGTAAGACTGCAATCAATACTTTCTTTGATCAATCATAGAAACCGAATACGAATTGCGGCTCCAAACTATAGCATACTTTTATAAAAAAGAAGGCCGCTTCGTGCGCATGCATCAAAACGGCTTCAAAATTCTTTCGAGGATTTAGATTTAGGAAAAACCAAGCGCCCCAATCGCAAGCAATAATACCACGATACAGAACCCGTACGCGATTACTTTATCCGGATTACTTTGAATCTCCTTTTCAATCCCCTTTTCAATTTTTTTAATCAATAGATTCATTTCATTCCCTCCTTATTTTTTTAATCTGCGGGTATTATACACTATTTTCAATATTTTTGCAAGCCCTATGTGCAAAACCCGACCTTGCACATAAACGCATTGCGGCCCGCCTAAAAGCGAGCCGCAGTAAAAACATCCAAAAAAAATCTTTTACATTTTCGCGCCGGCACCATTCCCCTGCATTCCCTCCTTTCCCGCGCAATGCTTGCAATGCCCTTTATGCGTGACCAAAAGATATATCGCCGATAAGCCGACAAGAATATAGATCAGTTTCGAGATGAACGCATCTTGTCCGCCGAAAAGATTTCCGATATCCCAGCCAAGAATAGCAAGCGCGAGCCAATTCAAACCGCCGATAATAATAAGCCAAAAAGCTATTTTGTGAAGCATATCCGTTTCTTACATTTGTTGATTATCCCGACCTTTCATTTCATTTTTTCTTATTTCTTACGGATGGAGAGCACTTCAACCTGGAAAATAAGCATCGCGTTCGGAGGAATGGCTCCCGGTATGCCTCCTGCCCCGTATGCAAGCTCCGGAGGAATCCTCAAAATCCGCACCTCTCCTTCTTTCATGCCCTTTATGCCAGCTTCCCACCCGGTAATCACCTCTCCTGCGCCAAGAGTAAAAGAAAAAGGCGAACCGCGATCCACGCTTGAATCAAACTTCGTATCATCCTCAAGCCAGCCGGTATAATGGACCGTCACAACATCCCCGTTTTCAGCACCTGTGCCCGTTCCTTCACGAAGAACAGTAAATTGCATTTCTACCTTGTTCTCTTCTTTCAATCCTCCCTTGTCTTGCGCCATTATCCCATCATCCGTCATTGCTTCCGATTCCATCATCGTATCATCCTTCTCAATATCCATCGCACCAGGCCGCAGTATAAAAAAATAAACTCCCGCGGCTATAACTATTGCACCCGCAAGGAGTACAACAAATAATTTCATATGCTATATTCTCTTTACGATAAGATATACTCCGAACGCAATAATAAGCGCGGGCCAGAACGATACATCAACAAAAAGCCATCCCATCTCTCGCGCAAGCAAAAAAGCGCCGATCAGAACAAAGAAAAATCCCCAGGCAAAACCGCCTCCCTTGCAACACCACCGCCTACAGATAAAATTGTCGCTCTCTTGATGCGTCATAGATAATACACATTATGATGCGCTACTAACATCATCAAATACGCAAAATAATAATATATTCTTGGCATTGCTTATTTTTATAATACAACAAGTCCGAAAATAAAAAAAATGGCCCTGGGGAAAAACCATTCAAAGGCATTGACAAAAAAAGTGGGAGCGCTATACTGCTTTGTATAGATTTATTTAGGTTAAAATATGCTGAAATATGCTGCTTTGCCTAAACGAATTAAGGTCATTATTATAAGTTTTAACGCATAACGCAAAGTGGCTTACGACAACAATCAAGGCGGCGGCGGATATCCTCCTCGCCAAATGTTTAAGGGTGACTGGAAATGCTCCAAATGCGGAGCCGATATCAAAGAACTTCCGTTCCAGCCGGCTCCTGATCGCATGGACCAGCTTCAATGCCGGGACTGCTACAAGAAAGACCGGCCGACCCGCCGAAGATTCTAATCAAAAAGAAAAATCCTCCTGAGCGAAGTCGAAGGAGGATTTTTCTTTTATCTATTATTTATGAATCGCGCAGATACCCCCAATTATGGAGCTTATCGCTATCCTCAAACCAGCGGTCTCCGATGTCTTTGCGGTAATACATATTCGGCATCATGATGTTTGCAATCCTATTATACGCCTGATGCTGCGCCTGTTTCATGGTCTGTCCCATTCCTGTCACTATCAATACAACGCCCGAAGTGCCGGTAATAATCCATTCGCCGTTCACTTCCTTTACATCTTCAACGTGTACGCCTTCGCGCTGGGGTTTCTTAAAAAAAATAACAGAATCTTTTGAATTCACTTCAAACGTTTTTTTATCTCCATGGTACGGGAACGGCGGAACGACGAGACGCACTCCTATCTGGAATCCCGCGCGCGTGCGCAGTTTTACCTGCTCGCCAGCGGCAAGCTGATATAAAAATTCTCCTATTGGGTTTAATATGCCTTCCTGCTGAATACTGATTGTAGGATATCCGAAACGCGCGCTAAACTCCAGAGGATAAATGCCGTTTGCGTTCACAATGCAGTTCAAATCAATATATCCGACATATCCTTCCTCCGCCAATTTCCCTTCCATTTTTTTGAGCGTATTATTAAAAATTTTATTAGGCGCGCTCCAGAACATGCTTGTTCCCATCTCGCCCGTCGAAGGGCCGATATCGCCGGGAAATAATTTTTTATGTTCAAAGTTTACGTTAATGGGATAGATAAATTCTTTACCGTTAAAAAATGCGCCTACGCCCACTTCTACGCCGACGACATATTTTTGGAGCACAAACGCCTTTATTTTTTTGGAAAGCGATTTTTTATACGCCAAAAGAATCTGAATGACATCTTTCCCGTCATCTTCCTCGCCCACAAAGAGCAGCTGTTTAGCATTTGCCGCCTCCCCGCTTGACTTAATGACATATCTTCCGGGGTTATCCCTCACGTATGTCACTGCATCATCAAACGATACGAAACCTTGGTATGGGATGATCAAAACACCCGCCTTTCTCATTTCTTCCTGCCCGAACGGACGGTCATCTTCAATCTGGTCTGTATATGCCGTCCCGCCAACGACTAATTTGCCTTCCTTGCGGAGCTTCTGCGCTTTTCTGCCCTGCCCGAGCACATCATCAAACACAATAACGTCGGCCCAAGGCACTTCCTTCTGCCAGTCATCTACTTTGGGGACTAATCCGTCCGCAATCTCTTTTTCAGCGGGATTCTCAATATAATAGCGGACCTCGTGGCCCTCTTTTACAACCTGCCAGGCAATATCGGAAATAAGCCCTTCAAGCGATACAAAAAGAAATTTTTTCTTTTCTATCATATGTTTATCCTACACCCGCAAGAAAAATAAAAAAAGATGCCAAGCTGAAAATACTTTCCGCATTCCATATTCATATGGAATAGTGTAAAATAAATAAAAAGGTCACTTTCATTCTTATTACTCGTAAAGAATAACTTTCCCATGTTTGACAATCATCTTTATAATCTCATACTCCAATTAGTACAGGAACACAAAAGTTTATGGCGCATGAAGAACGAATATATGAAAGATGCCGGGGATTGCGCGGACTGCAAAACATTCTGGGAGAAAATGGAAAAAGACAAAGAAGGCCATATCCAAGAACTCGCGGGGCTTATTAAAAATCACATGTCATAAAATATATGGCTAAAAAAATTATCCTGTTCGCTTTATTCGTCTTCTTAGCAGGCACTGGATTTTATTTTATATATGGTCCGAAATCAGAAAAAAATGCGCAAACGCCTCCTCCAAATGATAATTCGCCATCAAGCGGTTTGCGTATCGGCACAGAAGCAATATATGTTCCTGACCAAAAACCGGGACCAAATATAACCGTAGGTTTTGCCAACATCAAAAAAAACGGATTTGTTGTAATCCATGAAAGTTCGGGGGGCGCGCCGGGTGCAATTATCGGGAACAGCATATTACTCAACGCCGGGGAAAACGAAAACATTACTATTTCGCTCCTGCGCCCGAGCAAGAACGGCGATGAATTGATAGCAATGCTGCATCATGACGATGGAAACGCCTTATTCAATGCGCCAGGCGATCTTCCAGCGAAAGATTCTGATGGGAATATTCTCTATATGATATTTTCTGTCTATAATGATGCTGATGCGCCGGATGCAATCAATTTGTAAGATATAGCTTGCAAAAATCCAGCAGTATGCTATAATACAACTTATATCAATATTAAAGGTCAAAATAGACATAATTACTATCACTAAAAATATCTTATATTTTTATTATTAACATTAAATAACATAAATGAATCAAATCAAAAAAAATCGTTTTATCCTATTAACCGCGTTAATCGCCGTATTCTTTGTCGTAGGATTTGCCGCGTACGCTGATCATTCATGGGGAACGTACCACTGGGCGCGAACCGCAAATCCTTTTACTCTTAAACTCGGCGATAACGTGTCTTCAACGTGGGATGGCCACCTTGCTACGACCTCTAGTGACTGGAGCCTATCATCGATACTGGACACTGCCGTAGTTGCGGGGCTCACAAGCTCGAGTTCTTGCAAGCCAACAACTGGACGCGCAGAAATTTGCAACAGAAAGTACGGTTTTAACGGCTGGCTTGGAGTCGCGAGCATTTGGATTACGGGAGACCATATTACAAAAGGAACGGTAAAACTCAACGACAGCTATTTTAATACATCAACGTATAACAAACCGGAATGGAGACAATTTGTCATGTGTCAGGAAGTAGGACACATTTTCGGCCTTGACCACCAAGACATAGACTTTGACAATGCCAATCTCGGATCCTGTATGGATTATACGTCTGACCCTGCATCAAACCAGCACCCAAACCAGCACGACTATGACCAGCTTGAATTGATTTATTCCCATCTTGATTCTTCCACAACCGTAAACCAGTCTTTGCCATCGCGAAATGGAAACGGCAATGATGTTGACGAATCTCTCCAATGGGGCAAAGCAGTCAAAAAATCTTCTGACGGCAAGCCATCGCTTTATGTGCGGGACCTCGGCAACGGAGAAAAAGTATTCAATTTCATAATCTGGGCAAACTAATTCTTCGCGCTTCTTTACAGCGTTCATCAGACAAAAAGAAAAATCCCCCTTCGACTTCGCTCAGGGGGATTTTTCTTTTTGGCTTGTTTTAGTAACGGTTTCTTCCGCCTCCAAAACCTCCGCCACGGCCTCCGCGATTGAATCCGCCTCCTTGCGGACGAGATTCCTGCGGGCGTGCTTCGTTTACGGTGATATTCCGTCCGTCAAGCTCTTTGCCGTTGAACATTGCTATCGCTTTTTGGGCCTCCTCTTCAGAAGACATCTCAACAAAACCGAAACCTTTTGAACGGCCGGACATTTTGTCCGTGATCACTGTCGCCGATTCAACGGTCCCCGCTTTAGAGAATGTTGCCCTCAAAGTGTCTTCAACGGTATCGTAGGATAGTCCTCCTACATATAATTTCTTTGCCATAGGTGTATATTATGCTGATAATTTACATAAGCCGACCTAGTTTTTGTATCTTTCAGCTTACATAAATATAAGGAAAGGAAAACAAAACTTGAACTTATTTATGATACCATAATAGACTATTGCCCAGGGAAAGTCAAACATTGACTTTTGAAATTTCATTTATTATTATGAAAGCAGCCGGCTCGGAAATATATTGATTCAAGCGTCGTTGCGACTGCGTTACTGAGCGGATCAGGACCTTTTGGCGCAAAGAAGAAAGAGACTTGAGACCGGTTTAGCCGGGGGTTGCGCCCATATCCCTTACGTTTATTATAAAAAAGCAATGCGGGATATGGGCATTTTTTAATGTCAAATTTACAGATATCTGAAGAGAACATAGGCATTGATGATTCTTCTTTCATAGAATAAAAATTATTCAAATAAAATCGGAATTTCTACGGCCGCATCATATTGAGGAAGGCCCGATGGATTATCTTTTTGGAAAATGATGGCGCCTCGTTTCATAAAATCAGACGCCCCTTCTTGATACGGTTTTTCAAATTCAATTTTTCCTTCAAACGGAACATATTCTTCTGTCATCCATTCGCCTTGGGCCTCCGCGTGACTCTGGGCAATAATACGCCCGTCCCAATCGACAAGGACTAGAGGAAACGACGCTTCAAAATACCATGTCCCTCGCGCTTCCCCCCTCACAATAAACGGGCTGATTATTGCCTGATTCTCCTTTGGTGAAGTAATATGAATAAAATCGGTTGTATATGTAACAAATTTTCCATTGCTGGAATCCTTGTCTTTTGAAGCAAAAAACCGTATTGCTTTTTCAAAACCAATAAACACTTAAATCATCAACGAAATTCAATAGGTTTTCGTGGGCCGGTAGTTCAGGGGTAGAA
>JACQLG010000037.1 GCA_016204155.1 Candidatus Niyogiibacteriota bacterium
CCGCAAGGACGTGGAGGTTCAAATCCTCTCCCGCGCATTCACGTCGGCTCGGACAATATTTTAATGGTGGAAGAAAATGTCTAATTCTATGCAGAAAAAAGTAAAACAACACTATGACAAGACGGCGGGAAAAGAGTGGGATAGACTTTTTCAGGACCAGTATCACAACATAGAGTTTTTTGTCACTACTCAATATCTTACAAATTATCTCCCTAAAAGAGGGCGTATTTTGGATGCCGGGGGCGGACCTGGAAGATACACTATTCATCTTGCGAGGCGTGATTACAAAATGACTTTGCTTGATATTTCGAGCGAGGAACTGAAAATCGCTGAAAAACAAATTCAGAAACAAAAATTGGAGAAACAAGTTGACGATATTATTGAGGGGACGATAACAGACCTTAGCAACTTTCAAGATAATTACTTTGACGCGGTAATTTGTCTTGGTGGGCCATTGTCGCATTTGGTTAAACTAGCAGAAAGAGAAAAAGCGGTGAGAGAGCTTACGCGAGTTGCCAAGATCAAAGCACCAATTTTTTTTTCTGTTATGAGTAGGTATGGTGTTTTGCCCCGTGTCATTAAATTCGTTCCGCAGGACGCATCAGTTCTGCCAAAATATTTTAGAGACGGGAATCACCCTCATCCAGAAAGCGGCGTTTTTACCTACACTCATTTTTTTACAATTGATGAACTTCATAACTTGATAAAGAAAAATAATTTGTCTATTATCAAAACCGTAGCTATTGAGGGTATAGCTTCTAACCTAAAGAATGAAGTGAACAAAATGCCGAAAAAACTATACCGAAAATGGCTTGCTGTTTTCGCTAAATTATCGAATGAGTCATCAATTGTTGGTATTTCAGAGCACTTCATGGTAATTTCTAAAAAGATTTAAATAATTTGCCACCTCCCATACTTCGCTAAGGCTTCGTATGGCAAAGCAAAGGAAAATTGGATCTTCGATGAACTCAGATTAAAAAATTGTTAAATCTCGCGGCGAAGCCGTCTCGAATTTTGGGGGATTTTTTCGGAAAAATGCGTTCGGACTAATTCAAGAATACGATGCCGAAACTTGCGCTTTTTATCTTTTGACATATAATAAAAGTACTATGGGAAAAATAGTCACTATCCCTCGGGAGCTCTCTAGGGAAAAAGAACTCGTTATTATACCTCGGAGAATGTATGAATCCTTGCTCGAAAACCAAAAAGTGACCGAGCAAGACGTTCTTCGCTGGACAAGAGAAGCAAAGGATCTTAAAAGTAGAGGGGTTTTGCCAAAACTGAAGTTGTGGTAAAAATTTGACATGGTTGTCAGACACATCTATTATCACCCACAATTTTGGAAATCTTTTGAACGGCTTCCTCAAGACGTTCGAGAAAAAGCCAAGAAGCGAATAAACGTTTTCAAAGAAGATCCTTTTTCTTCCTCGCTTGATACCCATAAACTCCACGGTAAACTCAAGGAACAATGGAGTTTTCGCGTGAAAGGGCAATGGAGAGTCCTTTTTATCTTTGACAATCCCGATGTCATCTTTTTGGATATAGGACCCCATCACATCTACAAGTAGTATTCGTTAGAATCATATTTTTCTTGTACTAAGCAAGGTCGAAGTGAATTTTTGGAAAAGAAAAATTTTTAATCCAAGAAGTTAGGGTACAAGAAGACGAAAATGTGCGGATTTTTTAGCATTGACGGCAGAATTTAATTATTCTATAATTTTTTGTAGAATGGTTTAAGTTAAGGCAGTTCTTTCACGCATTTCAAACTAAAAAAATATAAGGAGGAATAGATTGAACACAGAAACAGCGATTGGATACATTGCTGGCTTTATTGTTATTGCCAGCGTCATTCCATACGCAATCAGAGTGCTCCAAAGGAAGATTAAGCCAAATCTCGTGAGTTGGAGCGTTTGGTCGATTATCGGCTTTGCGATTCTGCTCACTTTTCGCAGTTCCGGCGCGACAAGCAACATCTGGCCGGCCGTCTTCGGTTTTTTTAATCCAGCGTTTATCACAGTGCTTGCGCTGTGGCGTGGAATGCGAATAAAACCGAAGTGGTGGGAGATCGCGTGCGGAGCAATGGGCGTTGCTTCGATTATATGGTGGGGATTCGTCTATGGCGATGCCTTGAAAGCGCAATTCGCGCTCTATCTTGCCATCATTGCCGATACCTGTGCTGCAATCCCTACGATCGGGTTTTTGTGGAGAAATCCGCACGAAGATCGCCCGTTCGCTTGGAGTTTGTTTGGTATAGGCTATGGTCTGGCAATCTTCGCGATTACTGATCACACCTTTGCAAATTCTGCGCTTCATATATATATGTTCATTTTCTCAAATATAATCGCTGGCATTCTTGCCGCTTACCGTGTGCGCAACCGACTCCCGATCTCGGAGTGGATATGATGTACAGGCAACGAACGAAAACTCTCAGCAATGAGGGTTTTTATTATTTTTTGGGAGAGCGTGATATACTGGAATTTATGAAGAAAAAGTGGTCGGTGGCAAAAAAATATCCGGAAGATTATGCCGAAAAACTCCAAGGAGATGATTTGACTCTCCAAATTCTTTTTAATAGAAACATTAACACACAAAAAAAAGCGGATGAATTCTTTGCGCCTGATTATGACCGTGATACGCATGATCCGTTCTTATTGCCGGATATGGAAAAAGCGGTTGCCCGATTCTTGGATGCAATGAAGAAAAACGAAAAAATACTTATTTTTAGCGATTATGATGTCGATGGTGTCTGCGGTACGATCGTTTTTTCAGATTTTTTCAGGTTTGTGGGATATAGCAATATCTCTTTTTATAATCCCGACCGCTATAAAGAGGGATATGGATTAACAGCTCCAGCAAAGGATGCGGTTTTAAAAGAGAATCCTTCGCTTGTCGTTACGGTTGATACCGGCATTTCTGATGTTGAAGGCGTAAAGATATTGCAACAGAAAGGCATTGATGTGATTGTAACCGACCATCATTTAGTGCCTGATCCCATGCCTCCTGCGTTCGCGATCGTTGATCACAAGCGGAAAGACAATACATATCCATTCCCGTGGCTTTGCGGAACCGGGATGGCGTTTAAGTTTGTGCAGGCGTTATTTCAGAAGGGCGGCTGGCCTTTAAAAGAGGGATATGAAAAATGGATACTTGATGTAGTTGCGATCGCGACCGTTGCTGACATGGTTCCATTAAAAGACGAAAACAGGATGTGGGTGTATTGGGGTCTTGAGGTGCTTAAGAAAAACAGGCGTCCGGGACTTAAGGCACTGCTGGAATCGCAGCAGTATGTTTCGGCTCCTTTACTCACGTCACAAGACCTTGCTTTTACTTTAGGCCCTCTTATTAACGCTGCGGGAAGAATTGATCATGCAAATATGGCGGTTGAGCTTTTGAGAGCTGAGACGCCCGAAGAGGCGCGATGGCTTTCTGGCCGTCTTAATGAAACAAACAAAGAGCGCAAGCGCATGACCGAAGAAATTATTGCGGCCGCGCGCAATGAGTTAAAAAAAGAATTGCCAGCGGTAATCGTGCTTGGAGATGATGCATGGTATCCGGGCGTTTTAGGGCATGCGGCAAACCGGCTTGTAGAAGAATTCGCGCGCCCCGCGTTCCTGTTCGGAAAAGCTGACGGCGAAACGGCGAAAGGTTCCTCAAGAAGCGATGGCTCCGTAAATCTTGTGGAGTTTATGAGTCAGGCGGGAGAAGGTCTCTTTGAGGTGTTCGGCGGGCATGCGATGGCTGCGGGGTTTACATTAAAAGAAGGAACAGGAAAAGAACTTAAAAAGCGCTTGAATGATGTTTATAAAAAAATAGAAAAAGAGAAAAATCTTTTTGAAGAGCTTCAGATTGATAAAACATTATCGCTTGATGAAGTAGAATGGGATACGTATGCGACACTTTCGCGTTTCGAGCCGTTTGGAATGGATAATCCGCGGCCTGTTTTTCTTTTCAAAGATCTTATTATTGATGGGGTGCGAGTGTTCGGGAATGGCGCAGATCATTTGGAACTTCAGTTTAAAAAAACGAACGGGAACAGGGTGAAAGCGATCTCTTTCGGCGACGGGAAAGAAGCAGAGAAGCTTTCTTCGGGGTTCTTGATTGATCTTGCAGCGTCCGTTGAGCGCAATTCATTCCGTGATACGGACGAATTGCGTTTGCGTATTGTTGATTATAAACTGAAATCATCAATATAAAATCCATAAAAGAAGGAATGCTATGCAGAATGTAAATAAAACAATAAATGAAGAAGTAGAAAAAATCGCTCAAAAATATTTTGAGGATTTATTGCGACTGCGTAAAGAGCAGAATATGTTGATAGACCAATATCAAGAAAAGTTGAATAAGGCAAACACGCGGAACAACAATCAATAATCAATAACATGAAAGAAACTTTTTCTTTGCCTGAAAACAAAAAAACGCAGTCTAGAGAAAATATTAAGGTGGAGGAGTTAGAATTTCTGGAGGACGATTTTGAAAGAAGCCCGGCTGCATTTGGCCTCGAAAAAATAGAGCAGATTGACGAGGCGGCTGACCTATCTGTTCATGAGGGTTTGCGCGCAATGAAACAATATAGGGAAAATGCCCGTGCGAATTTTTCTGCTCGAGAATTGGATGCCGTTCTCGGAAAAGATTGGGATCTTGCTTTTGGGGAACAATTAGCAGAACTTCACGAAAAAATTGCCTCTTTTACGTCCAGGGCGAAGGAATCTATTCTTAGTATTCTTATAAAGACCAAAACAGAAAAACCTCCCATTGTGCCTGGCGAAGTTTTTAATCCATATTCCGCAAGGCATTCTATTTTAACGGCCCCTACAAAAGAACGCCGAGAAAAACTTAAAGAATTTAAAGAAAAACTTGCGTATCAAAAAATAGGGCTCGCGGTTATGCAAGAGAAGATTGTTGAGGAAATACGATCCCATCCTGATGAATCTTCCCAAACGCTTTCCCAATATGCGCAAGCTTTTGAAAAGCAGTACGGCTTCACATCGGATCAAATAGAACTTATAGAACAAATGATTGAAACATATGCATCTGCGCATCAACAAGTAAAGGATGTGAGGAAAAAGTTCCCAAATGATTCCGATTTGTTCCAGGCTATGTTTAAGGTGCAGCCAAAAGGCAACATTGAAGTCATTGAAGGTCCGCTCACATTATATTTCCGTTGTCATGATCTTGAAGATTATACTATTATTTATAGCGGCGTGTGGCGTCGTAGTAGAGGTATTACAGATTTAGATATTCAAGAAGCTAACTCAACGGGCGGAGTGAGCATCGGCAGAGTGCCTGTAAATGGTCAGTCCTGTTTTGTAATTGCAGAAAAAGCCGAGGGTCAGTCCTTTCAAGATGCTCAATCTATCCTTGCACATGAAGAACAGCATGCAATTAAGCAGCTATTTGACGACAATGAATTTGATTTTGATCAGTCTAGACCTCAGTGGGCGAAAATGATTGAGGCGGTTGAGAATAACGATGAAGACCGCGAATTTTGGATTAAACAATGTTTAAGGGATGACAGACATTTTTTGGAACGGTATGCAAAAGATGAGATTCTAGCTTTTATGAAGCAGGAAAATAATTTTGATTCTGATTATCCGCAATTGGTAAATCAGGGCATATACAATGTATTAACGCGGCCTGTGTCGCGAGGCGGGATTTATGATTATTTTGGAGACCCCAGATTTGGAGATATAAAAAACAGAAATATAGATGCAGTTGTCAGGGGTGTTGGAGAAGAACTTCGTCCTGAAGTTGAAAGAATGGCTAAAGAAGTATTTGAAAGTGAGTATCACGCAATAATAAAAAATAGTCTAGATGCTTATATGACTCTTAAAGAAAAAGGTTTTACTCTTGAACAAATAACAGCTATCCTCCTGAAGGAGCCTCTATCAAAATGGCAAAGAGTTGTTGATAGGATTGTGAGTTCTGGTATATCGCCCGCATCTCGAAAATAGTGATGACTGCTTGCCAATACAATATATATGAGTAAATATTATTCAGAAAAAATTATTATTTATACTGACGGAGGATCGCGCGGTAATCCGGGGCCCGCCGCAATCGGCGTGGTCATTCAGGATGAAAAAGAGCGCACGATTAAAAAATACGGCGAAGCAGTAGGGCATCGGACGAATAACGAAGCGGAATATGAAGCGGTTATTTTCGCGCTCAAAAAAGTAAAACAGCTTTTTGGAGGAGAAAAGGTAAAAAAAATGCAGATAGAATTTCGGATGGATTCGGAATTAGTTACGAAACAGTTGAACAATGAATATAAAATCGAAGAAGAAAAACTCATCCCGCTTTTTATCAAAATCCATAATCTTCGGATGGATTTCGGAGAAACTGTATTTAAGTATATACAGAGGGGAAAGAATAAAGAAGCAGATCGTCTGTTGAACGAGGCGTTGGATGAGGGAGGGCAAAAAAAATTATTATGAGGGAGAAGGCCCTTCTATTGACGATTGCGGGATTTGGAGCGGGAATTGCATTCCGCTCTTTTTTTGATGTGTCGTCTGCATCCGCGCTTTTTGGTATTCTGGTTTCACTTTTCTTTTTTCTTTTTTGGAGGGTGCGCCAAAAATCATTTTTTCTTACGCTCGCGATCTTTATTTTTGCTGCGAGCGCAGGTATTTTTCGTTTTGATATGAAAGATAAAGGCGGGGTGGGCGAAGAATGGCAGACATTTATTGGGGATAGAGTTGTGGTTCGCGGGATAATTATTGATGAGCCGGATGAGCGCGAACATTACACGCGCATTGCACTTTCTGCAGATGAGACATTTGATTGGGAGGCAAAAGAATGGACAGCAATTCCAAGAGAAAAAATTCTTTTGACTGTTAATCATTATCCGTCATTTTCCTACGGCGATAGCATTGAGGCGCGTGGAGAATTAGAGCGGCCTGAAAACTTTGGTGATTCCGAGTTTGACTGGAAAAGTTATCTTGCGAAAGATGAAATTTATTTACAAATGTTTTATCCCGCCATTAAAGAATTTAATGGCGAGCAGCGTTTGACGCTGCCGATATATGCCAAAAAAATTCTCTTTTCTTTGAAAGAAAA
>JACQLG010000035.1 GCA_016204155.1 Candidatus Niyogiibacteriota bacterium
CCTAGTGTTTGGTAGTAATCGGACATATTATTATAATGCAAAATTTAAAAATCAAAATGTAAAATTACAATGCAAAATTTAAAATTTTTAATTTTACACTGTTATTTTGAACTTTACACTTTACATTTTAAATTATAAGAAATTCTAACCATTAAAATACTGAAAACTACCAAACTATTTTTTTTGATCGTCATCCGATTTACTATGAACATCCTCCGCTTCTACGTCACGGGTTTTTGCATCCCCTTCTTTCCCTGCCTTGTCCTCCGAAGCTCCAGCAGCAGCGGAGGAGGATTCCGCTTGTTTGTATAATATCTCTCCTATGCGAGATAATGACTGCGATAATGCTTTTGACGCATTCTCTATTTCTTCCTTGCTGCCCGTATCTTTTATTTTTTTGAGCGCTTCGATTTTGCTGTTCACGTCATCTTTCACTCCAACTTCAACCTTATCTCCCGCGTCTTTAAGCGATTTTTCCGCGGAATAGACAAGCGCATCTGCGGAATTTCGAGCATCAACTGCTTCGCGCTTTTTTTTATCTTCCTCGGCATGGGCATCCGCATCTTTCTTCATCCTCTCTATCTCTTCTTTTGAAAGGCCGCTTGACCCTTCAATGCGGACTGACTGCGATTTCCCGGTTGCCTTGTCTTTTGCGGATACGTTCAAAATGCCGTTTGCGTCAATATCAAACTTTACTTCCACCTGCGGGATGCCTCGGGGCGAGGGCGGAATGCCGTCAAGCATAAACCTGCCCAGAGTCTTGTTATCGCTTGCCATCTCGCGCTCTCCCTGGAGCACATGAATCTCAACTGACGTTTGATTGTCTGCCGCAGTCGAAAATACTTGAGTTCTATCAACCGGTATTGTCGTATTCTTATCGACAAGTCGCGTCATAACGCCTCCAAGCGTCTCAAGGCCGAGCGAAAGAGGAGTTACATCAAGCAATAAAATATCTTTTACGTCGCCCTGAAGAATGCCTCCTTGTACTGCGGCTCCATCAGCAACTACCTCATCGGGATTAATTGATTTATTCGGTTCTTTCCCAAAAAGTTCCTGCACTGCTTTTTGAATAGCCGGCATCCGAGTCTGCCCTCCAACAAGGATGATCTCATCAATGTCAGAAAGTCCAAACCCAGCCTCTTTGACCGCGCGCTTTGTTATTTCAATGGAACGCGAAATATGCTCGGAAACGAGGTTATCGAGCTTTGCGCGGGTAAACTTAATCAGCAAATGCTTAGGGCCTGACGAATCAGACGTAATAAACGGAATATTTATCTCGGTCTCCGCAGTTGAAGATAATTCGTGCTTCGCTTTTTCAGCGGAGTCTTTCAAGCGCTGAAGCGCTAACGTATCTTTTGAAATATCAACGCCGTTCTCTTTTTTAAACTCGTTCACAAGCCAGCCAATAATAAGCTGATCAAAATCATCTCCTCCCAAATGCGTATCTCCGTCCGTTGATTTAACTTCTATCGTATCTTGCGACACTTCAAGGACCGACACATCAAATGTCCCTCCTCCAAAATCATATACGACGATCTTCTCATCCTTTTTATTGTTCAGTCCATAGGCAAGAGCGGCGGCCGTCGGCTCGTTCAAGATACGCCTTACTTTAAAACCAGCGATCTCTCCAGCGTCTTTTGTCGCTTTTCTCTGCGAGTCATCAAAATAGGCAGGCACGGTGATGATCGCTTCTTCTATCTTTCCCCCTAATTTTGCTTCTGCATCATGCTTCATTTTTTGAAGCACCATTGCTGATATTTCTTCGGGACGGTACCATTTTTCGCCCATCTTTACTTCAACTCCTCCGGTAGACGATTCTTTCATCTCATACGGCATTAATTTTTTATCTTTCTGAACCTCGGCGTCTGAAAATTTTCGCCCGATGAAGCGCTTCACCGAATAAATAGTATTATGAGGATTTGTAACTGCTTGCCGTTTTGCAAGGAGGCCAGCCAGGCGTTCACCAGCCTTTGAAAGCGCAATAATAGAAGGTGTTGTGCGAACGCCTTCCGCATTTTCCAATATTTTCGACTCACCGCCCTCTACAATCGCCATCGCGGAGTTGGTCGTACCCAAGTCAATTCCTAATATTTTTGCCATATTGCATTATTTAAAAAAATTAATAACTAATGATTTAACGACTAATTGATTTTTTAGCAAGTTTTACTTTGCTTGCTCGAATGACCTTGCCGTGCATCATAAATCCTTTCTGAAGTTCTTCTGCAATCGTGCCTTCGGGCACTGCTGATTCCATTTCGCCAACGCTTTCATGTTTTGTGATATCAAACGACTCTCCTAATTGTACCACTATCGCTTCTACTCCCCGCCTTTTTAAAGCGTCCTCAAACTGCGAGCGAATCATTGTAATGCCTCTGCGGACGTCATCAGACATGTCATGTTGAAGCGCAAGGTCAAAATTATCTAATACAGGAAGGATATCATAGACCATGTCTTCGGATGCGAATTTTGCTATCAGCTCGTTTCTCCGCGATTCATCTTTTTTATAATTTATAAGGTCTGCCTTTGCTCGCTGCCATCCTTCCAAATATTCCTGTTTTTCTTTTCTGCACGACGCGAGTTCTTTTTTTGCTTTTTTTAACTTATCCGCCGCCGCATCTTCTTCTTCGTCAGCCTCAGCCTCAGCGAAGGCTGATTCGCCCTCATCTATAATCTCAATCTCTTCTTGATCATATTTTTTATGAGGTTCGTTCATACTTATTCAAGAAATCGCCGTACTATGCTCATACTATGCTTGTAATCCATGCGTTTCGGACCGAGCGCGATGATAACGCGCGAACGGTTCAGCCGTCCGAACACGGAACTGAAATGAACCGCTTCGGGGAACGGATTTTCCCTGCCGATAAGCACATGAGGTAACGACCCTTTATATTCGTAATAATAATTGATTCTTTTCGGCGTATGTTCCACAAATGAAATGAACGCTCGAGCAACATCATGTTCGCGGAATTCCGGTTCTTTAAATATTTCCTCCATTCCGGCCCAGAAGATCTCATCGGGACGGTCCGCAAGCATTGCAAACATCCCTAATTCTTCCGCAAGCGTCCGCACAAAATCACGGGCATTTTTATTATGTGCCGGGCGCGCATCTTTTTTGCTTCGAGAAGGCATTTCCTTATCTAAAAGTTCATCTACAAAATGCCGGTATGCTTTGTCTGTAGGAATGCGGCCGGCTGACGTATGCGGCTGTTCCAAATAACCGTCCTCATTAAGCTCCCCCATGACATGCCTGATGGTCGCGGGACTTACCTCGCCGCGTATTTTTTTGCAAATGCGCGCGGAAGATACCGGCTCTGCGGTTTCAATATAGTCACGGATAATATAATCCAAAATATCAAAATTCCGCTCTTTTGTGGTCATTCTCCATTGTAAACAAATTAGCACTCTTATGTCAAGAGTGCTAATCATAGAATTCAACTGCAGTTATTGCTAGAAGTCTTTTTTAGCCGTAGGATTGATACAGACAATATCTCTTTGAAATAGGAGGAGACAGTGAAGAAGTTTTTATTACTCTTTGTCGGATTGATCGCTGGGGCTATTAGTGTAGGAAGTGGGCGTAGTTTATTCCATTTGCCGGATGTGGAAATTTTGCAGAATGTAAAGCCAAGAGAAGCAAGTTTTGTTTACTCGGCGGAAGATAAAATCATCGGCTGCTATACTACGGAAGAATTTAGAATTGTATTGAAATCTGACGACGTTCCTCAACTGCTGGAAAAAGCGATCATATCGTCTGAAGATCGGCGTTTTTTTTCGCATCGCGGAGTTGACCCATGGGCGATTTTGCGGGCCGCTATCGCAGATGTGCGCGCGGGTAAAATTATCCAAGGCGGATCAACGATCACCCAGCAAGTGGCGAAAAATTGGCTGCTGACTCCCGATAAGACATTCGGAAGAAAAGCGAAAGAGGCGCTCGTAGCGCTCGAGATCGAAACAAAGTTCACAAAAAAAGAGATCCTGACGCTCTATGTAAATACCGTTTTTTTGGGAAGAAGCAGTTATGGATTTGAGGCTGGAGCGAGATCTTTTTTCAAAAAATCGGTGGAAGATTTAAAAATCGAGGAAGCTGCCTTTTTGGTCGGTCTTATCAATTATCCCGCAACGAAAGAGCCTTTGAAAAGAAAAAATCGCGTACTTCGGCTCATGTATGAACAAAAATATATTACGTATGCCGAATATCAGAAAGCATACTATGCGCCGATACAATTAACGCCCTACGCACCGCCATGCAAAAACGAAGCTCCATATTTTATGGAAGAGATCAGAAAAACGTACAAGGACACGCTGCCCGTGCTGACAGGGGGGCTCACGTTTAAATCAACCCTTGATCCTGCTATTCAAAAAAAATCTGAAGACGCATTGAAAAACGGCTTAGAGAAGTATCGCGCAAAGCACCCGAAAAACGCGCAAAAGGTGCAAGGCGCTGTAGTAGTTCTCGATAAAGAAACCGCTGAGATCCGCGCAATGGTCGGCGGAGAAAATTTCCATACAAGTGAATTCAATAATGCCGTGCAGGCCAAACGCCAGCCCGGCTCTGCGTTCAAACCTTTTGCCGATGCGGCCTATCTCAAATATGTTTGCAAGACGAGCCGCGAGCATTGCGGATTTAAAGATTCGCCATTCCCTGTTTCTATGGGCTCGGGCAGAGGGCTTCACTACGTTGAAAATTATCCTTATTCGCGTCTTCCACGATATCGCAGATTCGTGAATATGGATATCCAGCTTGCTGAATCGAGGAATGCCGCGACAATGTGGATGGCATTTGAAGTTAAAAGAGCTTGGGTGAGATTGCTTATGCCGCAGAAATTGACGGAGCATGAAGCAAAAAGAGAAGAAAGAATAGCTCATTTCAGGAGTCTCGGCTATAGCGCGGCAGGCGCATTAAGAGAGTATAAAGAGGAGCATGCGCTTATTGTAAGAGGGATACTGTGGGATCCTGAGGATGAAATGCGCTGGCTTTCTGATCTTGTAAAAGATATCGGAATACATTCAAAACTTGAACCATATCTTGTGACGGCGATCGGCGCTTCAGAAGTAAATCTTTTGGAGATGACGGCGGCTTTTATCTCTTTCGTAAACGGCGGATATAAGGTGACGCCAACTATGGTTAGGGCGATCTACGATTCCAACATGAATCTCTTAATGACGCCGGAAAAAAAATCACCGGAGCCCGTATTTGTAAAGGGGTCCGACGAAGCAAGCATCAGAGAAAATGCGCGGATAGCCAATAATATGAAAGAACTTCTGCAGGGTGTTGTGGATTTGCCGACCGGCACAGCCCATGCTTTGAGGAAAAGTTTCCCAGAGGGAGATATTGCCTGTAAAACTGGCACAGCTACAAATAGGAAATCGGGAGGCGTGGCAGTGCCGACCGACAATTGGATAATTTGTTTGACTCAAAAATATGCAGTTGGCGTGTGGATTGGTCTTTCTGACAAGGAAAACCTTGGCAGTAGGCAGACCGGCGCGGTAAACGCCTTGCCTATTTTTGAAGAGTTGATGCGCGGCTTGATCGATCCCCAAGAAAAATTTGAACCCTGAAAAATCGCATACCCCGCAATAATAATTGCGGGGAGTTTTTATTTCCGGGCAACAAAAGCCATTGCTTTCACTCTTTCGAAAAGCGTAGGGTGTCGCAAACTCTCGTTTGCTTCCTTCGACTACGCTCAGGATCAAAACTAACGTTTTGACCACTGCGGGGCTTTCCTCGCTTTCTTCAAACCGAATTTGCGGCGCTCTTTCATGCGCGGGTCGCGCTTTAAGTAGCCTGGGCGTTTGAGTTTCTTTCTGATGCTTTCATCTTCCTTGACGAGCGCACGCGCGATCCCGTGGCGAATGGCCTCTGCCTGACCCCGTATACCTCCTCCTTCCACTTTGACCGTCGCGTGATATGATTCTTTCTTTGCTTTTTCAAAAGGCGCAAACACGGTTTTTTTGAGCTCGTCGGACGAAAAGTATTGCGCTAGTGACTTTCCGTTTATTATGATATCGGGCGTTTTTTGCTTGTCATCAAAAACAATGCGCACACGGGCAGACGCGGTCTTTCTCCGCCCAACAGCTTCAATATATCTGCCGGCATCCGGCTTCTTGGATACTTTTTGAGGTTTCTTTTTTTTAATTGATGTAATCATAATACATTCAGTTTGTTATGGTAAGATATTGCATATAGCGCTTGCGCAATTTGTTTTTAGGCAGCATCCCCCATATGGCTCTGCGGATTATCTCGCGCGAATCTCTCCTCAATTGCTCTTCAATTGTCCGTTTTTTAAGCCCGGAAGGATACCCTGTGTAGCGATTGTATATTTTTTGCTTTATTTTTTTCCCGCTTACGCGTATCTTCGAAGCATTCACGATCGTAATGCTGCGAGGCACAAACACATGGCGTTCGTAGGACGGATCGTTCTTTCCCGTTAATTCAAACGCCATACGGCTGGCAAACCGCCCCAGTATCTGACCGGATGCATCAATAGTCTTCTCATTTTTTAATTTTTTTATTGTTTTTTTTACCATAAAAATGTCCAGATTCAAAATGCAAAAATCAAAATGCAAAATTGAGGTTTAGAAAATTTATTATGTAAATTTTCATTATTTTTAAAATTTTACATTGTCAGTTTACATTTTGATATTTACATTTTTCATTATTATTAGACAAACTCAATAACCGCCATTTTTGCGTTATCTCCTTTGCGGGAATTTTTCTTCATGACGCGCGTATATCCTCCTCTGCGGTCCTTGTACCGCCGACCTAATTCGTCAAATAATTTTTTTACCGAACGCGAATCAAGCACGCGCGCCGACTCCCTCCGCGCATGGAGCGTTCCTATTTTGGCCCATGTTATCTGACGCGCTACTTCACTTTGTACTACTTTTGCCTTGAGGAGCGTAGTCTCTATTTTCTCATGCAAAATAAGCGAACGCGTGAGGCCTTTTAAGAGGGCGATACGCGCGCTTTTCTTTCTTTTTAAAATTTTCCCTTTCTTTCTATGCCTCATACTTATTCTTTTAATGTGAGCCCCATGCCGGACAATACGCCTTGAATATCATTTATCGCTCTCTGACCGATGCCGTCCAGCTTCATAAGATCTTCCGCACTCTTTTTTACAAGGCCTCCGACCGTACGGATTCCCGCTTGAGATAAGGCATTCAGTACCCGTCCTGAAAAATTCAGTTCTTCAATGCGCACCTTCAAGATATCGGCAAGATCAGGAGAAATATATTCTCCTTCCGATAGCTTTTCCGTCTTCTCTTTAGAGCCTGCTTTCTTTGCAGCCTCCTCTTTTCCATCTTGGGTAATTTCTTTCAGTCCTTCTTTTTCCTCAAACCCGACAACTGCTTTCAGCTGTTTGATCATTGTTACGATTGCGTTTTCAAGAGCTTCTCGGGCAGAAATCGTCCCATCGGTTTCGATAGTGATACGTAGCCGATTAAAGTCGGTGCGATCCCCAACACGCATATTCTCCGTTTCATAGTGAACGCGCCTAATGGGCGTAAAAACAGCATCAAGCATCATGGAGCCAATATCAACTTTTTTCTTCTGAATAGTATCAAGTGAGCGATACCCTAATCCCTTCTCAACAATCACTTCCATCTTCAGCGTAGTTTGTTTATCCGTAAGATGTGCGATAACGAGATCGGGGTTGGCGATCTCTACCTGTGTCGGCAATGTAAAATCTTTCGCTTTTACTTCTCCTATTCCTTTTTTTTCAAAGGTGATCGTTTGCGGCTCATCCGTATAGAGCTTGAATCGAATTTGTTTTATCGAAAGAAGGATGTTGACCACATCTTCCTTTACGCCGTCTATCGTTGAGAACATGTGCTTCACGCCGTTGATTTTAACCTCGGTTGCGGCCGCTCCGGGCAGTGAGGACAACAGAATGCGCCGTAACGCATTCCCGAGCGTATGGCCATACCCCGGATACAGTTCATCAATTTCATAAACGCCGTTCGTTTTACTTTCTGAAACAACGCGCGGCTTTGAAGGTAATACAATTGAATAATCCATACAATAAAATTTTTAATTTTAATTTTTAAACATTGATTTAACGCGAATAAAATTCCATAACGCTATTGATATTCGCCGGAATATCGAACGTTCCAGGCTGAGGAGCGCCTATGATAGTCGCTTCATTCTTTTTCTTATCAAGCGTAATCCATGCCGGGACAACGTGCTTTTTGAGACGGATATCCAAATCTTTAAATATGCCTTTAGCGCCGCTTTGAGGGCGGACGCTTACGATATCGCCTGTTTTTACATGATAAGAAGGAAAACTCTGGCGCCTCCCGTTCACGTGGATATGGCCGTGCGAAACGATCTGACGCGCCTGATTTCTGGAAGTAGCAAAACCAAGACGGTATATAACATTATCAAGCCGCGACTCCAAGAATGTTATTAAGCGCTGGGTGTTCGCGCTATCTTTTGATTTCATAGACTTCATGACATAATTACGGAATTGCCGTTCCCGCAATCCATACGAAAATTTTACGATTTGTTTTTCTTTCAGCTGCATCCCATATTCGGAAAGGTTCCGCCGCCTCCGCTTTAATTGTGCCGGAGTTGAACCGGGCGGATATGGCTTGCGCATAACAGCGCAGCGTATCCGTCCGCATACGGATACTCCCAATCGTCTGCATTTTTTACATGTCATCGCTGTCATCTTTTTAGTTGATTAGCTTATTAGTTAATGAGTTACCTAGTTGTTAAACGAGATAACTAGCAAACTAACAAACTATTAAACTCTCCGGGGTTTTGGCGCTTTCGGACCATTATGAGGAATCGGCGTTATATCCCGTATCGCGTCCACCCCTATACCAGAGGCAACAAATGACCTAATAGCGGACTCGCGTCCTGATCCAACCCCTTTTATAAAAATATCAATACTTCTTACGCCGATCTGTTTTGCCTTATCTGCGATAAGTTCTGATACTTTTGAAGCGGCATACGGCGTTCCTTTCCGCGCCCCTTTAAATCCCATAGATCCGGCAGAAGACCACATAAGTACATTCCCTTTCTCGTCAACAAAACTAACCATGGTATTGTTGTATGTCGCACGGATATACACTCCGCCTTTCTCGAATTTCTTTTTCGGCAGTTTTCCCAGCGCGCGCGCTTTCAATTCCGCGTCCACGCCGCTCCATGATTTTTTTGCTATACGTTTTTTACCCATAATACTTGTAGTGAGTTTATCGAACTATTTCTTCTCTAATTTTCGCTTTCCTGAACCCATCGTATGGCGAACGTTGCCGCGCCTGGTCCGTGAATTCGTCTTTGTGCGCTGGCCACGCACCGGCAAATTTCTTGTATGGCGTCCTCCCCGATATGACTTAATATCTTTTAACCGTTTGATGTCTGATCGTATCGCCATGCGAAGGTCTCCTTCTACTTTTACGCCTCCCTCAATGGCCGCACGGATGCGATTTAATTCGTCTGTCGTGAGTTCTGCTACTTTTTTACCTACCGGCACCTTTGCGTCATTTGCAATTTTGCGCGCTAATGACCTCCCTACCCCGTAAATAGAGGGGAGCGCGAATTCTAATCGTTTGTTGCCAGGAATCTCGACTCCTGCTATACGAGGCATGTTTATCCTTGTCGCTGCTTATGTTTCGGATTTTTGCAAATGACGCGCACACGACCCTTGCGCCTCACGATCTTGCAATCCGCACAAATTTTTTTTACCGATGCTCTAACTTTCATACATTTATAATCGCTGTATAATCCTGCCCTTTGCCGCATCATAATCATCCATTTCCATCTTTACATTATCGCCAACAAGCACCTTAATGCGGTACATTTTCATTTTGCCCGACAAATAAGCAAAAACAAGGCCCTCTTCGCCTTCTATCTGCACACGAAACGTGGCATTCGGCAAAGCCTCAATAACGGTTCCTATTTTAATTTCTTTACCTTTCCCGGTATTTTTTACCATTCAGTGAGTATAAATAGTGTAGACAAAAGAATAAAAATAGTCAAGTGTATAGCATTATGGAGATTCAAACAATGTACGCTCAATAGTGATCTTGTCGGGATCATTCGGGAATACGCGCCACCATGAAGGAGAGAAAGAAATAACCGCTTCTTCAATCTGCGGATAATATGAAAAGACATTCAATTGTTTGCGGAATCCCGCTGCCGCCAAATTCTCCGCAAGCAAAGACTGATCAATATTCCAAACAACATGAGCGAACCCTTCGATATGAAGCGTCATGATGCCGGAACGAGGATCACTCTCCTGAGCCTGATACGAAAGATTGCCGATATTTACGATATCAAATTGCGTATTATTTTCTCCTTCTTGTTCAAGATAGCGTTTGATTAACAACTCCTCAAGATCGTCAACAGAAACCGCGAGTCCATCATAACGCATGGTCATATCAAGTACAAGGGTTTCTGCCGGTTTTCCCGCTTCCGCAGAAAAATCTTTCTTAACAACGCTCAATGATGCCGCGTTTTCGGGCACTATCATATTTTCTGGAAGTTCATCAGTAAGGCGGCGCGCCAACTTTTCGCGGATCTGCGTTTCAAGCGCCGACGATAACGCGTCAATATCCTCCTTTGTTGCGACGCGCGTTGTTCCATTGAATCCTCCGCTCATACCGGACGAGGAACGCGCATAGAATTTTTCATATCGGGGGCTTCCTTTAAACCCGGGGATGGTAAAATCAGCGGGGCCGATATTATATTCTTCGCCAGGCTCATCGGCGTACACCGTAACATCCAGAGAAGAAGGTTCTATCTTCCCGTCGGCTATTTTCGCACCAGGCACCGTTACCTGTTCGGCAATGCGATATATTTTGCCGTCGGGCGTCTCAAAGCGCGTCCGCCCGACGAACACTTGGGGCGCGGAACTAAATTCATTATAGATAGTAAGTGTGCCGGAAGATTTCTCTTCAACGTCTTGCTGCCCCGATACAGAAAGCGATTGTTTCAAACTTTCTTCCATAATCACCGTTTCAACGCCTAAATCGGCTTGTCCATCCACGCTTGCCTTCAAAACAGTATCTACCTTAAAGAATTCTTGATGAGGAGTAATAGCAACGTGAACTCCGGAAAACGCATCAACGACGACCAAGAACAGAGTAAAAGCAACAACGGCATACAGGATGACAAGCGGCCGGGCAACATACCACCGCTTTTTTTTCGGGCGGGCGTCGCTATTATCCTTTTTAATCTCTCCAATACGGACAGCGGCATTCGTGCGCTCTATAAAAAGGGAATGTCCTTTCTTCTGGAACGTATCGGGAATTACAACCTTCTTCTGAGGCAGAGGCGGTTTTTTTATAATAATATCTTGAAAAGCGGATTTTTTTGGGCTATTGCTTGAATGGGGATGATTAAGCATAGTCACATAATACTACGATAGTTGCGTTGATTCAATCGGAATCGAAAGAAGATACAGAGGCGCTGCTTCGGCGTTATACGCAAACACCCGCGCCTCTCCGTCAAAATAATGCCTAATTAATTTCGGCTCGAGAACAGTAACACGAAATGATTGATGCTGTAATACAAATTCTTGGAATGATGGGCCCTGAAGGGCTTTGGAAAAACCCGAAAGATACGCTCCTTCTCCCGCAACAATGATATTAGCGGGCAACAAAATATGATCGGATGCCTCGCGGAGAACCTTCTCAAAAAGCGCACGCCATTCCTGAATGGCGGATACAACTAAGGATTCGATACTTGTCTTTTTTGATGCCGCCACTTCATCTTTCTCCCATGCGCGGAAAAGAGAGAACGCATCTTTTGGGGATAATGAAAATGCGGATGCAATGCGCCGCACGATAAAATGCATGCCTTTCCCAAATGTAAACGTCTCCTCAATAATTCCTTTCCGGATAATAGTAACGTCTGTCACTTCACCTCCTATATCTACGACAACGACGCCTTCGTCAACGTCAAATATATTCTGTCCTGCATCATGAGACCAGAATTGCTTAATTGTCTTAAAAAATACAAATGGCGCCGTATAAAAAAGGATTTCACGTGGAGAAAAATGGCTTGTAATAACATGATCAACGCCTTCAATAAACTTTCTCAAGCTCAGGCTGATATACATATCAAGCGTGAGTTCGCGCGCGTGCTTATTTAAAAATTCATTCACCTCATACCCGTTCATCAAAATCCTCATAAATGACATCTCTACGATACGATATTCCCCTTTTTCTCCAGAAAAACGCTCGCCCGCATCCGCCAAAAAAGTTTCTGTTTCCTTGTCAAGGCTCTCTTTCAGCGTCTTTTTATCCGCGACGAACGGAATATCCTTTTTAATGGTAACGATGCGGGTCTGCGAAAAGTACCAGGGAGAAGCAAGAAGCACGTGAACTCCACGGATATGTTTTCCCTTCAGGGTTGCTGCGGCCCCTTTTGTCAGCTCTTCAAGCTCACGTTTGACATATGCCTGCAACGTTCCGAAATAAGGCGTGGGTATGATGGAATGCGGACGCAGAAAGACTTCAAGGATCCGCGGTTTTTTGCCTTTTTGCAAAGCATACAAAAGAGCGTTCACGCTTCCTGTGCCTATAAAAATACTGAGATGGTATTCCTCTTTTGTGGATATCGTCAATATGCCCATACAATAGAGCGTCGTTTTCAGGGTGTAACAGTCGCGCGTATCCTGCGTATGCCTGCAGCGGATGATTCTTCCTTTACAATCGTGATATGGCCGATTTCTTCCGTATTTTTTACATGCGGTCCGCCGCACAGTTCTTGCGAAAATACTTCTCCGTTTTCATCCACTACGCTATAGACGGAAACGCGGTCAGGATATTTTTCTTTGAAAAACGCGAGAGCCCCGTTACGAATGGCATCCTCATATGCCATTTCTTTCATTATAACATCAAACCCTCTCTCTACTACACTGTTCGCCATATCCTCGACTTTGCGCAATTCTTCTTTTGTGATCTTGCGCGGAAACGTAAAGTCAAAGCGCGTACGCTGGGCTGTTATGTCGGAGCCGGCCTGCCTTACCTCTCCTCCAAGGACTTTTCTTAGAGATGCCTGCAATACATGCGTCGCCGTATGCAAACGCGTCACTTTCTTAACTTCTTCCTCATTTGCGGCCTTTAATTCTCCCGTATGCAAAATAAGTCCGTGCCCGCCAAATTTCTTTTCTTTGCCTTTTCGCGATACTGCTCGATGCCGTTCAAATTCCTTATCAAAATCTTCTCGGCGCAAATTATCCGCGCGTCTTCCTCCTGCTTCCTTGATTATCTCATAGGGCAATCCGTAACTTTCATACAGACGGAAGGCGGATTTTGCGTCAAGCGCCGAACCCTCCCCCAATTCTTTCATTCCTCGCTTAAGTGTACGGGAGAATGTTTGATATTCTCCGTTCAATACCTCATCAACAGCATTTGCGTTCAATTCAGGATAGAATCCGCAGTAGAGCGATAGTATCTTCTTGAATGCCTTTTTGATATCAATCCCTTCCTCGCCATACACGATGATGCGGCGCAGAAGCCGGCGCAAAACATATCCCGCTTCTTTATTTGAAGGACGCACACCGTCTGAAACCAAAAACACAATCCCGCGCGCATGATCCGCAAAAACGCGCTTCCTCCGGATATCCATATCATAAGGCATCATGGCCATCAGCGGAGAAAATAAATCCGTATCAAAGATCGTAGGAACATTCTCTACAACCATCGCAAGCCGCTCAAGCCCCATGCCAGTATCAACGCCAGGTATTTCTAATTTCCGCGATGTCTTATCGGAATTACAATAAAACTCGTTAAACACAATGTTCCAGATCTCAATACTTTTTCCTTCAGAACTTTTTACGTATATCTCTGTTGTTGGCCCGCACGGGCCTTCTATGCCCGTAGGCCCCCAAAAATTATCTTCGCGCCCCATCCTTCTAACGTCTGCTATACCGAGCGACTTCCAGATTTTTTCGGATTCGGTATCGGCAGGGACTTCCTTATCTCCTTCAAAAACGCTTACATAATCAATCCGAAGCCCTAATTCTTTTACAATAAAATCGTAGCCGTACCCAATCGCCTCTTTTTTAAAATACCCGCCCGTGGACGAGACCGGCTCGCCGGGCTTATAGCCGAACGAGAAATTGCCAAGCATCTCAAAAAAAGTAAGATGCGACTCGTCTCCTACTTCATCAATATCCGATGTACGGAATGACTTTTGGACCGATACCGTATTCTTGCTCCCAAAATCGCGCATCGGGTCTGCTTTCCCCATAAAATAGGGTTTAAACTGCTGCATGCCCGCGGTCGTCAATAATACTGAAGGATCGTCAGGAATCAATGAAGAAGAAGGAACTATCGTATGTTGATGTTCCCTATTCGCGAAAAATTCAAGGAATTTTTTACGAAGCGTATCAGAATCCATGAATACATAATTAATCTCTTGATAGAATTACTCTGTTTATTTTGAACGGGATGAAAATTTCTGCCAAGTGACAATAAGAGGACTCGCAAGAAACACGGATGAATAGGTTCCTACAACAACTCCGACCAAAAGCGTAAGCGAAAAAAATGTCGTCGATGATTCGCCGAAAAGAAACAAGAAGAAAAGAACGAGAAAAAGCGCGAATGACGTTGCGATGGAGCGCCCTTTCACCTCGTTCAAGCTTTTTCCGACTACTTCCTCAAAGGGCTTATGCGAGCCGAATTTTGTGATATTTTCACGGATACGGTCAAATACGACGATCGTATCATGGACCGAAAAACCAAGAATGGTCAAGAGCGCTGTTACAAAAAGCGTCCCTACTTCCACGTGGAAAAATTGGCCCAAAAAAGAAAAGAGGCCGGTAGGGATAATAACATCATGGGCAAGCGCTAGGATAGCAATCAGCCCATACTTCCAAGATGCGACTGGACGCGATACTTTCCGGAAACTCCATGTAATAAAAAGTAATATCATGACGATAACAAGAACAAGCGCGATTATTGATTTGCGGCGAAGCTCATCTCCTATTGTCGGCCCGATAGAATCAAACCGAAGCTCAAGAAAAGCCGGAGAAAGTTGCATGTTCTCTAGAGGTTCAAGCGCCTGCAATACCTGCTGATGCTCTTCTTCCGAAAGGTCGCGCATACGGATAAGTACCCCTTTCTCTCCGGAAGGCTGAGTAAGAACCGCACCGAACTCCAGCGATTCCACACGGCCCTGCAATTCTTCTACAGATGGCCTCGCATCACGGTACTCCACCTCCAAAAGAGATCCCCCTGTAAAATCAATGCCAAATTGCAAGCCCCACATAACAAAAAAGAGAACGCTTATCCCCACAAGCAGGCCGGAAAAAATAAAAAATATTTTCCTGTTTTTTATGATGAACATAAAATATAAA
>JACQLG010000036.1 GCA_016204155.1 Candidatus Niyogiibacteriota bacterium
CATGCCGACAGAGAAAGCGCATGGGCGCGCGGCGATAAAGCTTTGTGAGGCGTTTGCAAAGCAGGGGATTGAAGTGGAATTAATTATTCCACGGCTTTTGTTCCGCAAACAAGAAGATATTTTTTCGTATTATGATCTACAAGAAAAATTTACAATAACATATCTTCCCGCGCTCGATCTTTCGTTTCTGCATTTTTTTGAACGTATCACATATCCTGCCCGTTTTATTTCTTTCTCAAAATGCGCGGCATTGTATTGCTGGAAAAAATACAGAAAGGAAAACAATGTTGTCTATTTTTCGCACGATACGATTCCGTTGTATTTTTTGAGTTTTATTTCAAAGAACATTTTTTATGACATACATGATTTCCCCTCCCCGTCTTTTTTTGCGAGACGCGTTATGCAAAAAGCGCACGGATTTTCAGTACAGACAAAGGCAAAAATTCCTTTGCTCAAAAAAGAGTTTGATATCCCCGCACAAAAGATCGTCTATTGGCCCAACGGGACTGATGTAGGGCAATTTGCAATTACGTTTTCGAAAGCAGAAGCGCGCAAGAAGCTGAAACTTCCGCAAGACCAAAAAATCGCGATGTATGCAGGCCAGCTTTTTTCGTGGAAGGGAGTTGAAACATTTATACGCGCTTCGCACTATCTTCGGCATATTGCATTTTACGTGATAGGAGGCAGTACGAAAGACCGCGCGCGCCTTTTAAAAGACGTTGCAGACGCGCGGAATAAGAATGTGTATTTTATTGACCAGCAGCCGCATGAAGAAATGCCCAGGTGGCTTAAGGCTGCGGATGTAGCAGTATTGCCGAATACTGGTAAAGAGGACATTGCGCGCCTGTACACCTCGCCCATGAAATTATTTGAATATATGGCTTCCGGCGTACCCATTGTTGCTTCCCGCCTTCCTTCAATCGAGGAAATTATTGACGAGGAAACCGCGTTTTTTGCAGAGCCGGATGATCCGAAAAGTTTTGCCGACGCGATACAAGAAGTTTTTAGTCATCCCGAAATATCGAAGCAAAAAGGGGAAGAAGCCCAAAAAAAAGCATCTCAATACACATGGGATGCCCGCGCCAAGGAGATCATTTTACACATGGCGCGAGTTATGAGTTATAAGTAAATAGTTAAGAGAAAATATTCATAACTTATAACTTATAACAACTTATAACAATTAGTTTTTCGGGAGGAAGTTGCTGAGGTCGTTTAATAGATTAGAGAACCTATCTACGTTGTTTGAGAAAGTTGCTAAGTAGGGCTGGACTTTGATGAGTCCGAAAATGAGTACCCCAAAGATAAGTCCCCATTTCAGAAGAAAGAAAAACCTTCCCCACATGCGCGCGCGGTTCAATTTCTTCATGATCTTTAATGACTCCTGCGATATCTTAAGATTTTCCTCGAGGAGTTTTTTTAGCTCTCTGTCATCCATACCCCGTTAGGCATGCCTCTATTATAAAACCTTGCAATTTTGGCGGCAATATGATATGCTTACTTGAAATATAAGATTTTTTGAAAACAAGGAGGTATACGTTTATGGCTCCACAAATTGATGGCGGTTGTGGGTATCATATTTTTCCCACTTTCGTTTCAGAACTTGAACCGAAAGAGATTTGGAAGCATTTTGACAGCATTCTTAACATTCCCCGCGGTTCAGGGGAAGAAGATGCGATTCGCGAATATGTTCTTTGGGTGGCAAAGAATACTGCTACGAGGATGCGTGATCTTACAATCGATGATGTCGGGAACGTCATCATCCGAAAAAGCGCGACGCTAGGATACGAAGATCGGACAATGGTGACACTGCAATCTCATAAGGATATGGTAAATACCATTGCCGACGAGGAAAGTTTACCAAAAGGATTTGAGCCGTTTCCTATCCGACCGATTATGGAAGATGGGTGGCTTGTTTCAAAGTACAGGACTCTTGGTGCGGATAACGGGGTGGGAGTTTGCATCATGCTTGCGATTATGGAAAGTGAAAGTGTTGTCCATGGACCGTTGGAGTTTCTTTTTACGGTTGATGAAGAAACAGGCCTTACGGGCGCACGAAAATTGCAGTCCGGATTTTTAAAAGGAAAATATCTTTTGAATCTTGATTCAGAGGAAGAGGGAGTAATTACTATAGGATGCGCCGGCGGCGCAAGAGCAGAATTGCGTCTTCCAATAGAAAGAGCAGTATTACCGTCATCGCCGTATTATAAAATTTTTACTCTAAAAATAAGCGATTGCAAGGGGGGTCATTCTGGTCTTGATATACATCTCGGACGCGCAAATGCGATTAAAGTTCTGGCACAAATTCTTCGCGAGTTTCATTACGACCAATTGCGTCTTATCCATTTTGAAGGCGGGAGCAGATTGAATGTTATTCCTCAAAGCGCTTCTGCCACTATTGCTGTTCCTCGTATGGAACTGCAAGAATTTATCGATGTTTTTATGATTGTTAAGGGTCAATATAAGAAAGTTGATCCTGATATGAAATTAACAATACAAGAGACGCATGACATGGACGTTTTAGACGTTCTAACGGAATCATCTTATACAAAGACATTATCTCTATTGGGTGTAATTCCTCATGGCGTACTTGCAATGAGCAAAGATGTAAAAGACCTTGTGGAGACAAGTAATAATCTTGCAACAGTACGTATGAATGAAGGCGAGATGAAAATTGAAGTCATGTATCGAAGTCTTAAGGAGTCCGCTCTTGTTGCGACACAAGATAAGATCAATTCTTTAGCATCCATTTGGAAGGCCGATGTAACAACAGAAAAAGGATATGGTTGCTGGCAGCCGGATCCGAATTCCTACCTTTTGAGCGTTGCAAAAGAGACATATAAAAATATGTTTGCAAAAGACCCGGAGATTATGGCGATACACGCGGGCTTCGAGTCCGGTGTTATCAAGGCAACATATCCGTCTATGGAGACAATTTCCATTGGGCCTTCGATGCAAAACGTTCACATTCCGGGCGAAAGAGTCCATATAGCTTCAGTCGCAAAGTTTTATTCGTATCTTTGCGAACTTCTTAAGAATATACAGTAAATCCTAGATCAAATCCTAGATCATGCCTTGCATGATCGGATAAATAAAAATCAACCCATCTGCGGGAAACTGCTGATGGGTGTTTTATTTTCATACAAAAATTCGGGGGAAATTGTGCGCTTTCATTGTTTTGACTTTCCTGCGTTTTTTCCGTATCATAGCCGTATCTATGGGTGATAAGGAATATATTTATTCGCTCTTTCATCTCGAAAATAAGGTAGTTATTTTGACGGGCGGGCTTGGGAAAATCGGCCAGCATTACGCAGAAGCACTGGTGAGAGCAGGCGGCAGAGTAGCCATTTTTGACATTACAGATGAACCGAATGAAAAATTAAAAAAATTGGCAGGCGATTTTCCGCTTTTGTTTATGAAGGCGGATATTACGGATGAAGCGCAAGTCAAAAGGGCGATCAATGCAGTGGAACAAAAATGGGAAACTCCGACTATTTTGGTGAATAATGCGGGATGGAAACCCGCGCCCCACCGCGCGCATGAATCAAGCGTTCCCTTTGAAGACTATCCCGTGGCTGTATGGGATGAAGTATTTAAGATTAATACCACTGGCGCTGTGATTTGCGCGAAGACAATTGGCAAGCGCATGATTGAGGAGAAAAAGAAGGGTGTTATAATCAATATCGCATCGCATTACGCGCTTGTATCTCCTGACCAGCGCGTCTATGAATATAAAAGGAAAGAGGGCAAGCAATTCGTAAAAGATGCTTCATACAGCGCATCAAAAGCGGCGCTCCTGGCGCTGACAAAGAATCTTGCCGTTGAATGGGCGCCATACGGCATTCGTGTCGTAGCGCTTTCTCCCGGCGGCGTTATCGGACCGGCAAGCCATCCTGATTTTATAAAAGAATATAATTGGCGTACACCTTTGGGGCGGATGGCCGAAGCAGATGAATATAACGGCGCATTGTTGTTTCTTGCATCAGACGCCTCGCGCTACATGACCGGTACGAATCTCATCATTGACGGCGGATGGACTGCTCTTTAGATATGTTTGAACCGAATAATCACAGTGCATATAAAATCGGATGGAAGGATATTCCCGAAGACATAAAAAAACAGGTGAAAGGGATAGTGGAGGAGCGCTATCCTTTTACGGTAGTTGATAATGAAGTGCGCCAAGTTGATGAATGGGAACGGATGAGCAATAATTTCCGGGTGAAGGTTTCGGGAGACGGCAATGAATCAGAAGTCATACTTCGTAAGCACATCGCGCTTCATGACGAGAAGAGTATTGAGCTTCAGACGCGCATCCTTTCTTTTCTTGCGGAAGAAAGTTTTCCGGTGCCGCATGTAATTCCCGCAGAGGGAAAGAAAGATTTTATTTTTTTGGGCAGTAATTATTACCAGATGTTTAAGTTTATCTCGGGTGATCATTATCGGGGTTCGCATAAAGAACTGGAAGAAGTAGCACGATACATTGCCCGTTTGCATAAAAAATTTTCGCATATCCCGTTTTTTGATGATGTCGCGCAGAAGCCAAAATACCTTACCGGATGGACCGCTCAAGGATGGAATACAATTTTTGATATCGTATCGGATAAAAAAACTTATTTTGATGCGACCATTATGAACTATAAGAATTTAATTTTAGATTCGATGCGTGCGATAGGAAGCGTATTCGCGAAAGATATACACGTGCCTGTGCAGGTCGTGCGAAACAGTCTTCACCCGCATGATACGCTTTTTGAGAATGAAACGTTGAAAGCAATTCTCGATTTTGAAGAAGTTAATGTCGGAGAGCGCGTGCGGGATGTAGCAAATGCTTGCCATCGTTTTGTGCGCCAATTTGCGGTGCACCACGCGATTGAACACAATGAGCCGTGGCAGAAGACTCTTCCCGAAGGCATTCGTATTTTTATGGACGCCTATATAAAAGAAAACTCCCTTGACCCGGAAGAGATGCGTTTTTTCCCTCTTTTTATTAAAGACGAACTGTTGCGGAAGTTGTTTAGAGATATTTCAAGGTATTGCCACGAAGGAAAAAGTGAAAAGTTGGAAGGGGGAGAGCTTGAAAAAAAACTTGGGTTGCTGGAAGAATCTCTAGAGATTGAAAAAGCATTCAAACTGCTCTTTGCATGAACATGTGAAGTTATTACAATACAAGTATGACGGGCGAAACAAAGAAAATAAATCATTGGATTGACGGTTCATTGCATGAGCCCGTTTCCGGTTCGTTCATTGAACGCAGAAGTCCTGCTACGGGCGAGGTTGTATGTCGGGTTGCAGAAGGCTCAGACAAAGATATTGAAAAAGCGGTGGAAGCGGCAGGAAAAGGGTTTTCCATATGGAAGAAAACTCCGCTGATTGAACGCGCAAAAATAATCAAGAAAGCAGGAGAATTATTTGAGCAACAGAAAGAAACAATAGGTATGATTATTGGTCCGGAGGCAGGGCTTGCGCCGAAAGCTTCTGCGAGCGCCGTCATGAGCGTATCGGGGCACGCATTTTTTTGGGCGGGTGAGGGATATCGGTTTTTCGGGAAGACCTTGCGCAGCAAAACCCAGCATCGTCTTGTGTATATGATGCGCGAACCTATAGGAATTGCGCTTATTATTTCTCCCTTTAATACGCCGTTTGGTCCGCGCGCTATTTTCCCTGCGCTCTTGTCTGGGAATGCGGTTATTATGAAAGCGCCTTCCGATGTGCCGAGCGCAGGAATTGAATTTGCGCGCATTTTGAAAGAAGCGGGATTGCCCGACGGCGTATTTTCAGTCATTCAGGGCAAGGGGAGTACTGCGGGCGCGCTTCTGATTGATCATGCAAAAATTGATTTGGTCAGTTTTACGGGGTCGGTTCCGGTTGGAAAAGAAATTGAAGAAAAATTATCAAAGCGCGATGAAAAATTTGTAAGGCGGTCGCTTGAGCTTGGAGGGAAAAACGCCCTTGTCATATGCGATGATGCCGATATGGACGCGGCTGTCAAAAGCGCTTTGTCTTCCGCTTTTAGCAATGCAGGACAGCGATGCGCCGCCGCGTCCCGCATCATAGTATTTGATTCAATCTATGAAGAGTTTAGGGGGCGGTTTGTAAAAGAGACGCGCTCGCTTTCCGTCGGCATGAATGATGATGATTTTCTCGGCCCTGTTATTAGCGATAAACAACTGGACAGTATTATAGATGGAGTAAAAGGCGCGGTATCGCGTGGCGCGGTGTTGCTTGCGGGAGGAGGTCGTCTTTCTGGCGGCGCCTATGGAAACGGATATTTTGTATCTCCCACAATTCTTGAAGGGGTGGGGCCTGACGACGAAATTTCGCGCAAGGAATTATTCGGGCCAGTAGCGGTGCTGTATCGCGTTTCCGGTTTTAGCGAAGCGTTGCATCTCACGAATGATTCATCCTACGGTCTCACTGCTGCTATTTTTACAAATAGTCTTCATCGGGCAGAGTCATTTGCAGAAGAAGCCGAAGTGGGAACAGTGCATGTAAACGGAAATACATATGGCAGCGAATCGCATATGCCGTTTGGCGGGCGAAAACTTTCGGGAAATTATTCGCGCGAAGGCGGAACAGAGGCGCTTGATTTTTATACGCAATGGAAATTAGTGACCGTTACCCACAATCCTGCGAGAGCCTAATATATGTTATCTTTTGTTCCTCTTAAGGAGATACGGCGCATCCGGGAAATATCTGACCCGGTTCTTTTTTGCAAGGCGTTTGCGGATGTCATCCGCATCAATACGTTGTATATGATAACAAAAGCGGGGTCCGGCCACATCGGAACCAGTTTTAGTTCAACGGACATTATCACGTGGCTCTGGACGCAGGAAATGATTTCACCGAATGAAAAAGATGAGGATCCGTCTGATGTTTATTTTTCTTCCAAAGGGCACGATGTACCTGCGCTTTATGCACTGTTGATCGCTATTGAAAAAATAGACTTTGAAAAAATTCATATGTTGCGCCGCCTTGGCGGCCTGCCCGGCCATCCCGATATCGCAAACACGCCTGAATATTTAGTTACGAATACGGGATCGCTGGGTATGGGCATTTCAAAGGCGCGCGGAATGGCGGAAGCGCGGCGGCTTGATCAACGGCGAGGGCGTTTGTACGTGTTAACAGGCGACGGGGAATTGCAAGAGGGGCAGATTTGGGAATCGCTTCAGCCAGCAGCAAATCGTAAATTTTCCGAGATAACTGTCATTGTGGATCATAATAAGATTCAGTCAGATGCGTATGTGAGAGACGTAAGCGATTTAGGCGATGTGGAGAAAAAATTTCGCGCATTTGATTGGGAAGTATTGCGTGTTGACGGTCATGATTTTGGACAATTGCAAAAAGCCTTTGCACGCGCAAAAATAACCAAAGACCGTCCGCAAGTGATTATTGCGGATACAAAAAAGGGGAAGGGCGTTTCGTTTATGGAAGAGATGGATGCTGACGGATTTTATAAATTTCATGCAGGCGCGCCAAAACAGGAACAATATGAAAAAGCGCTCCAAGAATTAACGAGCCGCCTCAACGCGCTCCTGCAGAAGACCGGCCAAGAGCCGCTTTCGCTTGAAACGGTTGAAATTCCGGAAAAAGGCGATGCCCGCAATCCCATCCGCCTTACGAATTCATACGGAGAAGAACTTGTTTCGATCGGGCGCGAAAATAAAAATATAGTAGTCCTTGATGCCGATCTTATTAAGAGTTGCGGTTTGGTTGCGTTTCGTGAAGCATTTCCGGAACGATTTATTGAGTGCGGGATCGCAGAGCAGGATATGGTGTCTTTGGCAGGCGGCCTCGCGCTTGAAGGAAAATTGCCAATTCTCCATTCGCTTGCGTGTTTCTTAACACCGCGCCCGAACGAGCAGATATACAATAATACGACAGAAGAGACAAAGATTATTTATGTCGGGACACAAGCAGGTCTTTTGCCTGCGGGACCTGGCCATTCGCATCAATCCGTGCGTGATGTCGCACTCATGGGTTCTATCCCGGGCATTACGATAATTCAGCCGGGAGATGAAAAAGAAATGCGCAGCGCGCTTCGCTGGGCAGTAGAGAAAAATCCAAAGAGCACGTATCTCCGGGTTGAAAGCGAAAAGGTAGAGTTGCCCTATGCCTTCCCCGATGGTTATGTATTGGAGAAAGGGAAAGGTGTTATTGTTCGGGATGGAAATGATTCGGTGATCATAAGTTACGGTATGGTTATGCTCTCCGAGGCGGTAAAGGCCGCGCGCATTCTGGAAGAAAAAAATATTTCATTGCGCGTGGTGAATCTGCCGTGGCTCAATGTTGTAGATAGAGAATGGCTGAAAGAAATAATCGGCACGATTCCGCTCCTGGTGACGCTTGATAATCATTACAGAATGTTTGGACAGGGAATGTATCTTGCGGATTTTGTTGCAAGGCATATTTCAAAACCGCCGCGCATTATTTCATTAGGCATTGAGGAAGTTCCCGCATGCGGAGGAAGCCAGGAGGTTCTTGAGCATCATAATTTAGATGCGAAATCAATTGCGGGAAGAATAGCAAAGGAACTCAAAAACCTTGACTAATGCCGTTTTTTACGGGAAAATATGACGGTATCAGCATGTCAAAAAACGGCAAAAAAACCATAGTAATTTCTAGTTTCCACACGCTTATTTCGCGAAATATCCTCTGTTCCGGGATGCTCGAGCTTTTGCGTGAAAAAGCGAATATCGTGATATTCTGTCCCGAGCGGAAAAAGGATTTTTTTGATCGTGAATTTAAAGGCGAAGGAGTAGATATTGAAGGAATTGCCGATGCGCCGCTTTCGCGAAGCGAGCAATATATGCGTACGATGGGAGCGACGCTTCTTCCCACATCCACTATTTTCCTGAAAAAAAGGACAACGTATTGGCGTGATAAGAAATTATTGAATTATGCGGCATCTTTTTTTCTTTTGCATACCATAGCGCGCTTCCATCAGACCCCGCGGTTGTTCCGTCGGCTGTTCTTGTTTTTTTATAATAAGAATGTTTTCGAGAATGCTTTTGCAAAATATAATCCTGATATTGTATTTTCAACAGACGTCCTTGACTGGTTGGATGTCCGGATGCTTGCGGAGGCAAAACGCTCCGGCATAAAAACAGCGGGCATGGTGAGATCGTGGGACAACGTGACGAATAAATCGCTTCTACCCGTTTCCCCCGGCCACTTCATAGTCAATAACGAATGTATCCGTGACGAGCTCGCGGAGTTTAACGCCGTCCCCTTTAAGGATATTACGGTCGTCGGCATGCCGCAATTTGATTATTATATCGGCTATCAGCCTACCGGGCGGAAGAAATTTTTTAAAAAACTCGGATTTGATGCGAATCGGCGCATGATCATGTTCGCTCCCATGGGCAAAAAATTTATTGATACGGATCGGTATATGCTTCAACTGCTGCATGACGCGGTCCTTTCGGGAGAAATAAATGGTGCGCCGCAGATACTGGTTCGTTTTCCGCCCGGTGATGATTTTGTGCGTGACGGCCTTGCTATTTCGGATAGCGTGCCGGTATTTTTTGACAGGCCCGGTATGGCATATCAAAGCGCAAAAAAGAAAGATAATGAAATGGGGAAAGAAGATATGATACATCTCGCGGATTCGCTTTTTTATTCGGATGTGCTTATCAACCCCGGTTCAACCCTTTGCGTCGATATGGCGGCATTTGGCCGGCCTGTTATTTGTAATCGGTTTGACGGAGGAGAGGCGCATTATTTCCGGAGCGTGGAAAGTTTTCCGGAATTTCATCATTGCCGGTATTTATTTAAAAGCAAAGGAATCCGGAGCGTATTTTCCAAAGATGAGCTTATCGGATGGATTAACCGATATATGGCGAATTCTTCTCTAGACCTGGAGGAACGAAAAAAATTAACACGGGAGCATGCATATATACATGACGGGAAAGCGCATGAGCGTCTTGCGTCATGCGTCCTGCAATTGTTAGAGAACGAACAAAAAACAATTTTTATCCCGATTTTTCAGGGAGCGGAAGCAAAAAATATTTTGCGTACAAAGATTTACGATACGTTGCTTTCGGATCCCGATGTGCGGATTGTTTTTTTTGTCGCGAATTCTTCTAAGGCGGAATATTACCAGAAGGAATTTTCGCATCCGCGCGTGATCTATGAAGTATTTGACCGCTATCGCCCGCCTTTCGGAAATGGCATTTTTGAATTTCTTAAATTCCGCCTTATGAATAATCCGACGATTGATTTGAGGCGGAGGCGGGCGCGCGATATGGGCGGAACGGCATTCGGCTATATTGGGAGTTATGTTCTTACGCGTGTGTTCGGACGGCCGCGGTTTAGGAAATTAGTTCGTTTTTTGGACCGTCATTTCATCCGCGATAATAATTTCACGCCGTTTTTTGAGAAATACGGCCCGTCACTTGTATTTGCGGCGCATTTATTCGGCGAGATAGAGACGGCGTTACTGCGGGAGGCAAAGCGGCGGGGCGTTCTTTCTGTAGGGCTTGTAAATTCATGGGATAAGCTTACGGGGCGCGCGATGTTTCGATTATTGCCGGATAAGATTCTTGTCTTTAATGAGATATTAAAACGAGAAGCGATTGATTATGCCGATATGGACGCACAAGATATTCATATTGTCGGTATCCCCCCGTTTGATTATTACGTTACTGATATGCCGAGCGCGCGCAGCGATTTCGCGGAACGTATAGGCATTCATCCGGATAAAAAAATTATTGTGTATGCGCCTCTGGGGCGTTCTAACAGCAAGTCTGACTGGGATATTCTTGATATGCTGCAGTCATTTATAACGGATGGAAAAATAAAAAGAGATTCAGCGCTTTTGGTGCGTTATCCGCCGAATGATTTTGCGGACGAAGAAGAAATAAAGAAACGGCCGCGTATTTATTTTGATATTCCGGGCGTACGCTTTACAAAAAAAAGAGGATTCGGACTTGATTGGGATATGACGAAAAACGATCTTCAGCATTTGTTGGATACATTGCATCATGCCGATGTGTTCGTGAGTTATGCGTCCACGTTGGTGCTTGATGTTGTCGTGTTTGATAAGCCGATCATAAATATTAATTTTGAATTGAAGAATGATCTTCCATTATCGCATACGCCGACAAGTTTTTATGCGACAGAACATTATCAAAAAGCATTGCGCACTGGAGCTATCCGAATGGCCGCGAGCCCAAATGAACTTATAGAATGTATAAATACCTACCTTAGCCGTCCGTCAGAGGACAGCAAAGGCCGGGCGCGCTTGCGTCATGAGCAATGTTGGAAACTAGACGGCAAAGCAGGAGAACGTACAGCCACTTTTTTACTCGAGTTATTAAGTCATTAAGTTGATTGAGTCATTAAGTATTTCATATGGCAGAAAAAATAAAGATTAGAAATTTTACCGATCTTATAGTGTGGCGAAAAGCACATCAACTTATGCTTGACATATATCTTTTCGTTCAGTTATTGCCCGTTGAAGAAAAATATAATAGAACTAGTCAATTAAAACGTTGCTCCTCATCTGTGTCTGCGAATATAGCGGAAGGTTTCGGTCGTTATCATTACCAAGAAAATATTCAATTTTGTCGTCAAGCGCGAGGATCCCTTGAAGAGATAAAAAATCATATTATTGCAGCAAAAGATTTAGGTCAAGCCCCTATTGATCAATCGGAAGTTCTTTTGACACAATGTAATGAGGTAGGGATATTACTTAATTCATATATCAGAAATTTACAGCGATTTAAAAACTTAGTGACTTAATTACAAATTACTTAATGACTTTTTAATGAAGAAATATTATAATCAAGATTTTATAGATAATGGAAGGCGATTTCAGGCAAGCGCGAATCCGGCATTGAGTGGACTCTTTTTGTTCCGCGGGGAGAGCGCCCGCGCACCCAGCGACAATTTAATTTGTATAATTATTACCAATTCATCCATCGCCTCATCAAGGGAAAGGGATATCGAACCGGCATTGAGATAGGATGCGGTAGGGGAACGCTTGCGCTCTTTCTCCATAAATACGATGGGATCGCGGTAACCCTTCTTGATAGCGCCGCTCGAGCTATCGCGCTTGCAAAGAAAAATTTTGATGCGTTTGAGGGAAAGGGAGAGTTTGTTGTCGCGGATGCCGCTCATACGCGCCTTGTCGGTGGGCAATACGACGTTGCGGTCTCTATCGGCCTTTTGGAGCATGTTCCCGATTACCGCGCAGTTCTTGCAGAAACATACCGTATTATGCGTCCCGGTGGCGTTCTTGTGACGCTTAATCTCCCGCGAAAATTTTCGCTTCAGAAATTGAATGATGTGTATAAATTTTTCCTTCGCCCGTTTTTACCGAAGAAGAAATTGCAAAAAGATTATTATAGAAATCACGATAAACCCGAGCAATATGCACATGCGGCCCAAGAAGCGGGATTTCGCGGATGTTATTATTTTCAGGCAAATCCGTTTCCGATTTGGACGCCCATTCCGGCTTTTTTGGAACAGCCGATAGCGCTTTTGTATCGCGGAATACTTCGCCTGCGAGGCTTCTGGATGAAAGAGCCGATGAAAACAAACCGGTTTTTTTCTCACGGCCATTTTCTTGTCTGTTTGAGATAATATGGCGTCTCGGTATATCATCGTAAATTACCATTACATCCGCCCCGAGCGCATCAGGGGATTTCACCCATGCACGGAAGAACATTTTCGGGAACAAATAGCCCATCTGCGCGAGCGTTACACTATTATTCCGTTACAGGAGCTTTACGAGCATGCCCGCGATCATGCAGAGGGACGATTTTGCGCTTTCACATTTGACGACGGACTTCGCGAACATTATGAATTTGTGCTTCCGGTTTTCCTGCGGTACGGCATTACGGGCAGTTTTTTCCCTATCGGAATGACACTTGAAGAAAAACGCGTCTCGCATACGCATAAACTGCATGTCTTGTTGTCAAAGATGGAGACCGCGGATATTGCCCGCCTGTTCCATGATTTTTTTGAAGATTCATATCGGATTTCCGACACAAAGCGCATAAATCCTCGCCGGCGTTTCGACGATATATTGACATCCAATCTCAAAGAAACCCTTATTCGTCTCGCGCCGCAAAAACGCAATGCCTTTATTGATGATGTATTTAAAAAGACAGGCGGAAATGAAAAGATCCTTGCGGAAAAACTTTTTATGACGTCTGATGAAGTACGGCGTCTGTATGAGGAAGGGATGACTATCGGCTTTCATGGATACTGCCATGTTCCGTTCGATGTCATGGATGCAGAAGAGCAGCGGCAGGACCTTGTTCACGCGATACAAACCATTGTATCTATCACGGGTGAATCCCCCGATACATTTTCATATCCGAACGGCCGATATAATGAAGATGCGCTTTTGTTGTTGCGCGCTCATCAGGTCAAGATCGCGGTCATTCTCGGAGCAAAAGACGTCTCGGGCTCCCTTGATCCGCTTTTGTTGCCGCGCTATGATACCAATGATGTTTTTTCGTTATGAGCATGTCAAAGCAAAAAAAATTAACACGCGATTTTTTTGACGCGGGTGCCCAAGAATGGTTCGTGCGCACATATGACCCAGAGGGAAGTTTTGCGAAATTTCCCGGCAATAAGACGCGGATGGAAGTAGTATTGGATGAGGTAGCGCGTTTGCGCCTTCACGGACGCATTCTTGATATCGGATGCGGAACCGGACAGTTAGTCATTGAACTCCTGCGGGCGGGAAATGACGCGGCAGGCATTGATATAGCGCCGGGAATGATACGGGTTGCGCGCAAGAATCTCATTAAGGCCGCAAAAAATACCGATGCCGATTCAATATTCCGCGCAATAGACCTTGCTGATTTTCCCATCCCGGAAAAACCATACCGCGCCATGATAGCGCTCGGATTGCTTGAATATCTTGAGAAAGACGGCGAATTATTCGCGCTGCTCGAGAAAGGCATTGCCAAAGGAGGATACGCGTTCGTTGAATGCAGAAACTCATTTTTTAATCTTTTTTCAGCGAATGAATATACGCTTGCGCTTGCCGAAAAAGGGAAATGTAAAAAATTATTGAAAGAATTTGAGGATGCGGGACGGTATAGCCCGCTTAAGGCAAAGGATATCCCCGGGATTGAAGCGAATGTATCAAAAGCGATCTCGTCATTTTTAACGCGCGTCAAAGACGATGCGGTGTGGTATAAAAAAGCAGTGCGCCGTTTTCAGAAATATCCGAAAGGAATGGCGCGCAGGCAGCATACTCCCCAGGAGCTTGAGGCGTCCGCAAAAAAGTTCGGTTTTGCGGTGCAATATGTACGCTATTGGCACGCCCATCCATATCTCCCGCGATATGAAAAGGAATTTCCCCGTATGTATAATAAAATTGCGTATCTCATGAATCCTCTCGGCCGCACGCCTCTCGGCGCTTGGATGTGCTCATCATTCATCGCCGTCTTAAAAAAGAAATGATGTTTGATTATACAAAAACGCCAAAAGAATATGTCCATTGTAATCTTTGCGGGAAAGATGATTTTTTTATTCTGGCGGAACGTTCTTCAAACGGCTATGAAGCGCGCGCGTGCCTTTGCAAGAATTGCGGACTTATATATTTAAATCCGCGGATGACAAAAGAAGGGTATGCCGCGTATTATAAAGATTTTTATCGCAAAGACCGGGCAGAAGCAAAAAAAGACAATAAAAAATACAAGCATAATTCAATGGAAGAAGGATTTTTGGGCAGTGTTCGATTCGGAGAAGTATTCAGCAGCCGTCTGAAAGAGCATATCAATCCTGACGGCATCACTATTGATGTTGGCTCAAACAGCGGAGGCGCGCTTCAGGGGTTTAAAAATATATTCCCCGGCATTATTCCCATCGGCATTGAGCCATCAGACAAGCATGCGGAATTTGCGAATACGCAAGGCATCAAGACGTTCCGGTGCCTTTTTGAAGATTTCCCGCGTGATGAAATAGGCGAGGCATCAAATATCTTTTGTTTTCATACGCTTAATCATTTGCTTGATCCAAAAGGATTTTTTCATTGGGCCTATGCGACATTGCAGATGGGAGGAAGACTTGTGCTGTCGGTTAAGAATTTCCGCGCTCAAGTCAAGCGTTCAGGCACAATAAAACGCGCAATACAGATTGATCATCCGTATATGTTTACTCCCGAAAACCTCCGGCTGATGCTTGTTGCAACGGGCTTTCAGATAGTGTATGAAGATAATGATGAATTAAAGCTAAGAAATGAATGGACGCGGCAGCATGCAGATGGCTTGTCAATTCATCATATTCGTGTTGTCGCAGAAAAAAAAGAAAAAAAGGAGCAAGAAATTCCTATCTCTGCGCCATCCGCTGCAAGAGTACTGAAACATCAACTTTCGTGGTGGCATGTGTTGCCCTATTACTTTGTATATCATTCGGGCAAGATGAAATATTTTCGAAAGATATTTCGTATAGGCTATTAGAACACTGACGTTAAAGAGCGACGATACATGATTAGAAATATAAATAAACAGCGCTATGTCAAATATAGTATTGTAGGAGGAGTTCTCGTCTTTCTCTTTTTCAATACGTTTTTATTGGCAGTACTTTTTGCGCAAGAAAGTCCTGTGTCGCTCATTACGAATCCGTATGTCAAAAAGCTTCTGCCGACGTACCGGGGATTTCGCGAATTGGGGACCGGACTTATAGATCTTTTATATCTTCCAAAAATGTTTGGCGGGGTTGATATTCCGGACTATCGTCTCGAAATTGACCCGGATGATTATAGATTTTTAAACAGCAATTTGCCGGATCCGTTTTCCGACGAGGTGCTGAAAGGAGAGGTGTGGCTGACGGAACAATATAAACAGACTGTTCCTGCGAAATTTGTATATCATGATCGCGTATATGATGTTGACGTGCGCTATCGCGGAGAAAACCCGAATCATTGGACAGAGGCCAAACGGTCATGGCAGATAGGATTTAAAAAGAAAAATCCTTTTGACGGCCTTCGCACCATTAAACTGATTATTCCTACCGATAGAGACTATTTTGTCAGTTATCTCAACAGTTATCGCGGACAGAAATTCAGCCTCGCAGTTCCTGAAAAAAAGTATGTTACGCTGCATGTTAACGGCAAAGACATGGGGGTGTATTACCAGATAGAAGATTGGTCTGACGCATTTCTTGAAAAACAACAGCTTCCCACAGAGGCAAATCTGTATATTACCGAAGACGATGCGTTTTTCGGACGGCGCGACCTTTCTGCGTTCATCGATCCCAAGCTTTGGAATAAACAAACAGAGGATTCGTTTTTTTCGTTTAGTAACTTCGCAGAAATTGATATGCTGATTCAATTGTTGAATACCTCCGATGCCGCATTTTTCGAAAAACATATTGGCGACATTGTTGATCTTGAGAATTTTTACCTGTGGAATATGGTTTCACTGCTTGCGGGATCAAAACACCAATCAAGCACAGGCAATATGCGGCTTTATTTCAATACAAGCAAGGGAAAGTTTGAAATTATTCCTTGGGATGTGGGGTTGAGCTCTGATATCAATTTTCTTCCTATCGCGCCAAACCCTTGGGAATGCGTTGTCCAATATCCTATCTGCTGGAATCGCCTTGTAGAAAAGATTTTAGGCGTTCCTGCGTTTGCGTTTCGGCAGAAACAGATTCTTTGGGAATATGTTTCTCAGGAGAAAAATCTTGAGGACGACCTCGCATTCTATGATAAGATATATTACGATATGCGCCCGCATTTTTATGCCGATTTCGTGAAAATTGATTCGAATTTTGAATTTGATCGCAGAGTGCAAGGCGCGCGCGCATTATACATTGAAGTATTTCATCAGTTGCGCAGTATGTTTGAAATTGAATCTCTTGGAGGAATAATCCGCTATGACGGAGAAAATGATCGCATTGATATCATACTCGAATTGAATACGTGGGCCGATCTTTCTTTGGAGAAAATAGTCATTCCGTTTGAAGAGACATTCACTGGAGAGGTGCGCATTATGAAAGGCGGAGAAAAAATTGCGTCTTCATTTATTTCTTCGGGAGAAAAAGCCGTATTTGAAGATATGAAATATCTCTTTCGTATTGCTCCTGATATAACGCGAAAAGAAGAATTGAGTGTTGAACTCCGACAATATGGCAGGCGCACGTTTCCTGCAATCCAGAATATCGAAGTCGTATTGCGTAATGCATTTACCGGAAAGGAAGTTGGCCTGCGCGATGCTCTATTGAGTGACGAGCGCTCATTTTCTTATTTTGAAGATATTGCTCAAACACCACAAGAATTTATTTCCAAGCATCCATTTTTCTTTTTACGCGGAAATGAAATTGCGGTTGCGGGGACCCATGTCATAGACGGTCCGATTATTGTTCCCAAGAATACTCGCCTGCATATTCTTCCCGGTTCTACTCTTCTTTTTGGTCCGCGTGGGTCGTTAATTTCGTATAGTTCGATTGAGGCAAAAGGGACTGCATTTGCTCCTATAACTTTCCGAGGGACAAACGCCGAAACGCCGTGGGGTAGTGTGGGTATTGCGAATGTCGGCAATATGCCGAGTGTATTTGAATATGCGCGTTTTGAAGGAGGAAGCGAGGCATATATCAATGGCATTTTTTTCTCCGGAATGCTTTCTTCGTATCATAGTGATGTTGAAATCCGTGATAGCGTTATTCGGGATGCGCGGGCGGATGACGGCATCAACGTAAAATACGCAACAGCGCATATCGAGCGCAATCAATTTTTGGAAAATAGCTTTGACGGTATTGATCTTGATTTTTCAGACGGAATCGTTGCGGACAACACATTTGAAGGGCATGGAGGCGATGCGATTGATCTTTCAGGAAGCGCATTGGCAATACGCGCCAACGCGATAAAAAATGCCGGCGATAAATGCATAAGCATTGGTGAAAAATCGCTCGGTGATGTGATTTCAAATAATATGCTTACCGGATGCGCAATCGGAATTGCGGTGAAAGATTCTTCAACCCCGAAAATAAGCAGTAATGAGATTACGGGCAACGGGATAGGTATCAATGCGTACCGCAAAAAAGAGGTGTTTGGCGGCGGAATGCCGGAATTGTACGATAACAATATTCATGATAATGGCAAAGATATAGAGAGTGATGAATTTTCTAAAATAATCATGAAAGAAGAAAGTTATGAATAAAGTACCAAAATTACATTTCCAGCGCTTTGAATTCAAATATTTTCTTTCCCCGCAAGAGGAATTTTTGATTAAAAAACGCATACGGCCTTTTATGCAGCTTGATGAAAAAGTCAAAAATTCAAGCCGAGGTTCATATGAAGTATGGAGTTTGTATTATGACAGCCCCCGACTATACTATTACGAGCAAAAAAAGGACGGCGTAAAAAGCCGTAAAAAAATCCGCTGGCGGACGTATAAACATGACGGTACATTTATACGGGATGTTTTTTTTGAAATTAAGCGGAAACATGACGCCGTGATTTTGAAAGACAGAATATACCTTCCGAGAGAGCAGTATGGAGAAGATAGTATTCTTGCGCAAAAAAACGATATCGCAGACGAATTTTTGCAGGATCGTCTTTTGCGTTCGCTTCGTCCTCACATGCTTGTGGTCTATGAGCGCGAGCCATATGTGGGAACATACAATGAAAATGCGCGCATGACATTTGACAGGCATATCCGGGCGGCAGAGAGCGACTCGCTTTTCTATGGCGGAAGATTCTTTCCGGTCCTTGAAGGAAAAACAATTATGGAGATTAAATTTAATGGCACGTTGCCGTTTTATATCCATAAGATTGTTCAAGAATTCAATTTAGAGCGAGTGTCATATTCAAAATACTGCGAAGCAATAGATGCAGCCAGAATGTCAACTCTTGCAAATTCTCAAATACACACTATTATATAACTCATATGGACAACTTTTTCTCGGTCGGTGATCCGACCAATTTCTCCATTCCGCATATATTTGTAAACATTATTATGGCGTTTATCCTGACGTTTGTTATTGCGTATGTCTATAAAAAAACGCATAAGGGAGTGTCGTATTCACAATCGTTTGTATTTACTCTTGTGCTTGTTTCAGTCATTGTCGCGATGGTTATGATGGTGATTGGCAACAGCTTGGCGCGCGCATTCGCGCTTTTGGGCGCCTTTAGCATTATTCGTTTTCGCACGCCAGTAAAAGATACGAAAGATATCGGATATATCTTTTTTGCGTTGGCGGTTGGGATGGCTGCGGGTACCGGAAATTATGCCATCGCGCTTATTTCTACCGCGTTGATTCTTGCGATTATTCTTTTGCTCCATAAAATAAATTTTGGGTCGTTTCAGGCGCATGAACATTTATTGTCTTTTGTTGTGCAGGGCAGAGAAAGCGGCAGCGATTCTTTTGAAGAGCTATTTAAAAAATATGTAAAAAACAGCTTGCTTTTGAATATCAATGCGCGTGAAGGCGGCAGCGCGTCTGAAATGGTGTATCATGTAAAATTCAGCGATACCGGCCAAATTGATGAGTTTGTCGGCGCTCTCTCACGCCTTTCCGGCGTCTCAAACGTCCGCGTCATTACTTACAAAGATGATGTAGAGTATTGATCTTGACATCATTTCTGTCTTTTGTTATCATCCTCCCTAATCGGAGGTTTTTTGATCCTGAATGGAATTGAAGGATTTATCCTGAGTGAAATCGAAAGATTGTTCTTCGAAAATTTGAATCAGCCCTAGATCATTTTGAAATGATCGGGCAAGGAGGTAATGTCTGATGAAGGTAGTTATGGTTGCGAGGGACGCAGCACCCTCAAAGGCATTTCAGATGCTCGGCGAAGAGTTACTGAAGCGAAGGCATTTTTTTCATTTATTCGTAGGAAGCGGCTCGCCGCTTACGGTATCAAATGATGATATCCGGCAGGTTGTGTCAAAAATGGATATTGTTATAGTTGGCATGAGTTCTTCTAAAGAGCTTGCAGAGCCCGAGATGGCCGCGGCAGAAGCGGCAATGAATGCAGGCGTGCCACTGGTCGCTTACGGCGATTTATTCGGAACAGTGAACCGCCAATTTTTTTCGGAGTTGTGGCAAAAGACCGGAAAAGCTCCGCATATGCTTTTTGTTCTTGATGATTATGAGAAGCAGGATGCGGAAAGCAAATACCCGTCTTCAACAAAAGTGATTGTTACAGGAAATCCGGCCATAGAAAAAGCATATTTTCCGGAGTGGACGCGCAAAGAAGCGCGAGAAAAGATGGGAATAACGGATGACGACTTTGTCGTAATTGTTCCAGGAGGAAAAGATTTTAGAATTAATGCACAACTTTTCCAAACAGCAACAGTCGCGATGTTTGAGATGTGGCGGGAGGAAAAGGGTCGTGCCATAAAAGTATTTCTTGCGACTCATCCCGGTGATGAAAATGTACAAAATGGCAAGAGACCCGATGAATATTTTGGTTTAGAAAATTTGGGCGTTTCCCCGAGGTTTACGGTAAAGGTATTTACTAAAGCAAATAGCGACCCTCCAACGCCAAAGATTGTTATTGGCGCTGATGGGATGATTGCGTCAATGTTTACAACGGGAATTGATGCCGCAATCCAGAGGGTTCCGGTCGTCGATGTTATTACTCCCTATGCCTTGGAGAGATTCGGAGACATTAGCGGCGGGAGAACGAAGTGGGGTCCGGGAGAGCTCGGCGCGTCTCATGCCGTTTATGCTTATGATTATTCGCAGTTAAAAGTATTAGTTCGGGCAGTAGAGTATTATTTCTTTGGTGCAGGAAGAAATGAAATGCTCGCGGCGCAAAAGAAAGCATATCCCGATATTTCCAAGCCGGTCGTAATTAAAAAGATGGCCGACGCTCTTGAATCGATCATAGAATGTTAAATCTACTAAACACCGAGTGTTTAGTAGATCGAGTGTTTAGTAAATGTTTAGTAAAATTTAATAAAATTCCAAAACCCATGTTGAAACTCATGTTTTTATGTGGGTTTTTATTTTGTTCCGTCCCGCATGATTTGACTTTTTTCTTTATTTATGGTAGCAGTATGGTAGAAAGAAAAAATCAAAAAGGAGGCGTAATAGTGCTAGAAAAAGCCATTATTGAAGAAGTAAGTCCTGTGTTATTGGTGGGATACGGCTATATGGGAAAAGATTATTTTTCCGTTCTTAAGGAAGAAGGATTTGCAGATGAAGATATATTAGTAGTGGATATCGACAAAGAAAAGCTTTCGCTTTGTAAGGGGACTTATCCAGGGGCGCGCGTATTTTCAGTACTAGGAGAAGCGCTTCTAAAAAATCCGAAAACAGTATTTAATCTTGTAAATACTCCATCGCACTTTAAAATTTTTAGAGAAATTTACGGAAATGGAGTGAAAAATCATTTTATTGAAAAACCGCTCACGTTCACGATAGATGAATTATTCCAATTAGAAGAAATGGTTGCGGGCGACGGAGAGCTACGGGTTCATGTTGGATATATTATTAATTTTTCGCCGGCAGTAACAGCGCTCATGAAAATAATGGATGATAATGGGTTGGTGGTAAGAGAAGCGCGCGGTTTTTGGGGGAAAGATAGGACGAATAATGCGCGTCCCACGCCGGGCGACCTTGAAGACGAAATGACGCATCCACTGAATACTATGCTCAATCTTGTTTTATGTAATCAAAAGATTACAGATATGCGTGTGCAAGGGACGGTTTCCTATGTTCCGTTTGCAAATGATAAGGCGCAGAAGGACGCATGTCTGCGCGATCCGTCATTCCCCAATAAACCGACATCTACTTCTCATGTTGCCTTACGTCTTGTGACCAATTGTTTGCGCGATATTCTTATAACGGTACATAGTTCTTTTATTTCATTTTCACAGAAACGGTCAGTAGAGGTTAATTTAAGTTCAAGAAATGACCCTGAACGGCCAACGCATATAGCAGAGATTATATTTGATGCGAAGGGGAAAGATTTTCTCCGTTTTAAAGAAGCGGGAGCAAAGGAGCATATAGAAGAGGAATTTGCCGGCACCAGAAAATTACAAGATCAAGTGCGCGCATTTTTACGTTACGCGGCAGGAGAAGAAAAAGATGAACGGCTGACATTTTTTGATCAAGCAGCATTCATGGTCCGTCTCACGGGTGCCATTTTAAAAAGCGAGCATATGCTGAAAATATAAAAGAGATATTCTTCAATTTTAAGGCGGGAGCTCAAACCCGCTTTTTTTGTTGCCTTCGGCGGGATTTTATGCTACATCATAGAGTAAGTTAAATCTACTAAACACCGAGTGTTTAGGAGATATTTAGTAAAATTTAATAAAATTCCAAAACCCATGTTGAAACTTA
>JACQLG010000040.1 GCA_016204155.1 Candidatus Niyogiibacteriota bacterium
GCCAGCCTCTTCAGGGCTGCGCTCTGCCACTGAGCTACCGCGGCTCTACTGCGCTTTAATATTACATTGAAGCGCAGTATATTGAAAAATATATCAGATTATGTTGCTTTTGAAAAGAAATTAAAAATATAAAATATGAGAATTAAAAATCCCACTGCGGCGTGGGATTTTTTTGATAATAACGTAATAACAAATAACTTAATAACTCGTTATCCGTGTTTCACTTTGATCTTCTGCACTTTTTGCTTGTCTAATTTTGGCATACGGATGGTTAAAAGGCCATTTTTAATCGTTGCTTCTGATTCTTCTGAATCAACCTCCTGCGGCAAAAGCATAGAACGCGAAAAACTCCCCCAATAGAGTTCCTGATAGTAGTAATTATCGCCTTTTTCTTCCATTGATTTTGAGCGTTTGCCGTTGATTGTCACCATGTCTTGCGTAATGGAGATATCAAGATCTTCAGGCTTTACTCCCGCGACCATCGCTTCAATAATAATGGCATCGCTTGTCTGATGCATATCTATGGTTAGCTGCGCTTCTTCCTGCATAAATCCTTCATCTGCCGGAGGTGTAGTGCTTTTCTCCTGCGGTCTTCTCTCTTCGCCGACATACGGATGTATGCGCCCTGTTTCGCTGTCATCAAAATCATCAGCGGGGACGCTGCCGGTAAGCCGTTCAAAAAATGATCGCGTTTTTGACATAGAGATATGAATACTTAGGGGCGGAGGCGCTTTATCTTTTCCATGAAAAGCAGGAGAATGATCGTTACGACCCAAACCCCGATAAAAATAATTAAAATATTTCCATTCCCTTGTTTAAGTATAAAAAAATTAAAGAGCGCATGCAAGAGAATTGCTGTGCAAAGCCCCCCTATGACGTTTCGGTGGCGTAACTCTTTATGGAAGAACGAATAGGCAATACTGATGCCGACAATGCCCGATGCGGTTACATGAAGGAGTGTTGCGCCGAGAAAGCGCAGCTGGCCCGTGATAATGCCGAAAGCGGTATTGTCCAGAAAGGCGTTGAAAAGGAAAATGCCGTTTTCAAATGAGGCAAACCCGAGTGCGGCCGTTACCAGATAAATAGGCGCATCAATGGGTTCGTCAAACCCGGGACGGAAAAGAGCGGTCCACGCGGCCGCTTTGTATTTTACATATTCTTCAATTGCCGCCCATATAAAAAGAAGAAGGAACGGGAGCGACCCCGGAGAAAGAATCCCGAGAAGCGTCCCTCCTTCCACCGCCAGAATTTCTCCGATAAGTGCTACCGGTACCGCGAGGACCCCGCCCATAAATGTGGCGATGAGAATTTTCCGCGGTTCGGGATGGGGGTCTTCTTTAAGCCAGAACCATAGCCAAATAATAATGGGAATAATGCTCCCTAAAAATGAGTAAAGAGCAACTTGTGAATTGATGATTAATGCGTCTTGTCCTCCCACTCTTCTATTATAAGCAATTTTTTATCCTTATGTGGCAGGAGTCCCCAAATATGTTCTGTTATATGGGGGATAAATGGATGGAGGAGTTTTAGTGAAGTGCTCAATGCATAAGACAAAAGTTCTTTGGTATTTTCTTTTTGTTCGTCGTCTTGCAGTTGTTTTTTTGCTGTTTCTAGATAGATATCACAAAATTCATGCCAGAAAAAATCATACAGTTCATGCAGGGCATGTCCGAATTCATATTTGTCTACATGTTTGTTTACTGTTTTTTGCATGCTGCCCAGATATTGTATTAAAGCTTTATCGGCTTCTGTTGGATTCTTTTTACGATGGTCGTACGTTTTTACAATTTTGTCTGTTGCCATCAATATAAATCGGCTTGCATTCCAGATTTTATTCAAGAATTTTCTTCCCGCAAGTACATGCTCTTCTGACCAATGAATGTCCTGGCTGCCCATTGCTTGCCAAATAAGGCCGAAGCGCGTTGCGTCCGAGCCGTATTTTTCTATGAGGCCCATAGGGTCGATGCCTGTGCCGAGTGATTTGCTCATTCGTTTTCCGTCTTTTGTAAGAATCGTTGCGTGAATGATGACCTCGTTAAAAGGCTTTTTGCCCATAAATTCTGCGCCAGAGAAAATCATCCGCGCGACCCAAAGATTGATAATATCGCGTGCGGTTGAAAGCATTGCGGTTGGATAAAATATTTCCAGATCGCTTCCTTTTTTTGGTTTGCCCAAAGCGAAGTCGAAGGGCCATCCAAGGGTGGCGAATGGCCACAAAGCGGAAGAAAACCACGTGTCTAGAACATCCTCTTCTCCTTTAATGGGGATTTTGTGCCCCCACCAGATTTGCCGCGATATGGTCCAGTCACGGATATTGTTAAGCCAACCAAAATAAACGTTTTCCCATCGTTTCGGGTGAAAGATAATATCGCCGTTTTTTACTGTATCAATTGCCTTTTTGGCAAGTTCGTCCATTTTCAAAAACCACTGCAGGCTAGGTATTGTTTCAATCGGCGTTTCGCATCGATAACAAACAGCAATGTTATGCATATAGCCTTCTTCTTTTTCAAGCGCGCCTTCTTTTTTAAGTTCTTCAATTACTTTTTCGCGGCACTCTGAAACTTTCGTTCCCTCGCATATTTTCTTGGCTTCTGCGGTCATTTTGCCGTCGGGGCCGATGACTTTTATGACAGGCAACTTGTGGCGCTCGCCTATTTCGGCATCCAACAGATCATGTGCGGGCGTAACTTTCACCGCTCCTGTTCCAAACTCCTTTTCTACCTTCTCGTCTGTTATGACGGGAATCTCGCGATGATGAATGGGAAGAATGAGAATTTTCCCCACCACGTTTTTATAGCGTTCGTCTGTCGGATTAACCGCAACTGCTGTATCACCGAGCATTGTTTCGGGTCGGGTAGTTGCAACGGTAATATAATTTTTCGAATCTTTGATCGGGTAGTTAATGTAATAGAGTTTTGAGTTGATTTCTTTATATTCAAGCTCAAGGTCGGAGAGGGAGGTTGCGCATCTTGCGCACCAATTGATAACTTTTTCCGCTTTATAAAGCCACCCTTTTTTATGGTAATGGAGAAACGCTTCTTTGACCGCTTTTTGATAGTTGTCATCCATGGTGAAGCGCGTGCGCGACCAATCGCACGATGCCCCAAGTTTTTTAAGCTGTTCTAAGATCGTATTTCCGTATTGTTCTTTCCATTGCCAGATGCGTTCAATAAATTTTTCTTTTCCAAGCGTATGGCGCGAGAGACCTTCTTTTTTTAATTGTTTTTCAACAACATTTTGCGTTGCGATTCCCGCATGGTCTGTACCCGGAAGCCATAATGTTCTATACCCTTCCATCCGTTTTTTGCGGATAAGAATGTCCTGGATGGTTGCGTTTAACGCGTGTCCCAGATGCAAAGAACCCGTTATATTCGGGGGAGGAATGGCAATAGTAAATGGTTTTTTATGCCGTTCGGGGAGATTGTCCGGATTAAAAAATCCTGATTTTTCCCATGTCTGGTAGATTCTTTCTTCTACGTCGTGAGGGCTGTATTGTTTTGGGATTTCTTGCTCCATACATGTATGTAATTAAAGATAACATAATTTTTATCGTGAAGAGAGTCGTAAATGCGCTTTTGCGCGGAGCAAGGAAATATTTTTTCTTGCTTGCCCTGAGTCCCGCTCGAAGCGGGATCGAAGGGCTTTTTTCTTTTGGAAAAATGCGGCAACGGCAATCATAAGGGCGTTATCGCCCGTAAGTTCAAGCGGTGATGTCAAAAGTCCGACTTTTGACACTTTGGCTTGTTTGGCAAGATCTTGACGGAGCAGTTTATTTGCCGCCACCCCGCCTCCTAAAAGAATTTTTTTTGCATTATATTTTTTTGAGGCATACACAGTTTTCTTCACGAGGACTTCTACGATGGCGTTTTGAAATTCTCGCGCAATTGCCGGACGCAATTTTTTAATATTATATCTTTCTTGCCCTGAGTTTATCGAAGAGTTTTCTAAATCTCGAATAAGATAAAGAACAGCAGTTTTCAGTCCGGAAAACGAAAAATTAAAATCTTTTGAATTTATCATCGGTCTTGGTAATTTAATTTTATCAAACACTGAGTGTTTCATATTACTAAACACCGAGTGTTGAATAGAAGAGAGATTTTCGATTTCTGGACCTCCGGGATACCCAAGCCCTAAAAGCCGCGCCACTTTATCAAATGCTTCGCCTGCGGCGTCATCAAGGGTTTCTCCGACGATTTTATATTTTCCGATGCCGTTCATAAGTACAAGTTCTGTATGTCCTCCACTGACTAAAAGCGCGATCATTGGAAATTGAAAATTTAAAAATTGGAAATTATCTTTTCCGCTCTTTTGTAAGAGGGCGGAAAAAATATGCCCTTCCATATGATTCACAGGAATAATCGGTTTATCCCATAATACTGAAAGCGCTTTTGCAAAATTAATCCCAACCCAAAGCGCAGGTTCAAGTCCCGGCCCCACTGTTACCGCGATTGTATCAATCGGCGGTTTTTTAAGCGGTACTATATATTCTCTAATTCGCGCGAA
>JACQLG010000032.1 GCA_016204155.1 Candidatus Niyogiibacteriota bacterium
ATACTTCACGCTTTCAAGCGTGGAGATGAATGCAAGCCCGTAGCCCAGCACATAAAATGTTATTTTATGCGCTGGGCGAAGGAAATAACATAAATCCAGCAATTTTGAAAAGTATTTCGCGAGGCGAAATAGTATAATCTTTGCAAAATTGCGTAGGTGCTTTTTTAAAAAAGCACCCTGCCATTTATGGCGGGGATTTCTATTTTTCAAAATTCGGTTTTCGTTTTTCTAGAAACGCCGAAACGCCTTCCAACGCGTCGGGATGGGAACACGCCGCATTAAACGCGCGCGCTTCATCTTCAAATGTCCATTCTGTCAAATTAAAAAGATTCAGGAGAAGTTGTTTTGCGTGAGGCGAGATTATTCTCCTTGGCGGCGGGTTCAGTTTATTTTCCGGGATTGATTCGTATATATTGTCCCTATGTATAATGCCGAAATCACATGCCTCCTCCATGTTCAAAATAGCCCCACTCATTATCAGTCCCATCGCAAAGTTTTTGTCTTCTGTGAGCTTGGAAAACCGTACTGTTCCTCCCCATCCGGGAATAAGGCCGAGCGTTACTTCAGGAAGTCCGATATAGCTTCGTTCGGTCACGTAGATTTCGTGGCAGGCAAGCGCAAGTTCCAGTCCTCCCCCGAGCGCATACCCGTTTATGAATGCCGTGATAGGTTTCGGAAATAACTGTATTCCACGAGTAAGTGCTTGTCCTTGTATGGCAAAATCGTACGCAGGACCGAAGCCGGTTTCTTCGTCTGCCGGGAGGTTGCATTGCCGTACAATCGGAAAGACCTCATTTTTCAAGTCGGCTCCTGCGCTAAAATAATTTCCTTCGCTGGTCAAAAGAATGTCTTTGATATCTGATGTTTTGTCGGCGATAGTAAGCGCGTCTTCAATCTCTTTTCGCACTGCCCACGAAAGCGCATTTACCGGCGGATTAGAGATAGTAATCGTAAGCGTTCCGTTCTTTTTCGATAATTTTATCTTTTTAAAGTTCAGACCAAGTTTTAGCATTCTTTACCTCCGTAAGGAATTTTTCTTGCAGTATATCATCGAAAAAATGTTTTTGCAATGGATTATAGCCATTTCAATGTTGTGGATCTATATGACCGACAAGAGAGGAAAACCGCCATATGTGTTTGCACATTACCGCCATTGCTTGACTTTTAGCAAAAAGTGATGTATAATTGTATTGAAAAAATTAGAATGAGGGGGTTAAAAAAATGCAGAAAAATGTAACAGAAACTCAAGAATTGATATTAGAAAGATCTGGCCAAGCGGATGTAGAAAAACCTAGACAGGAGTATAAAGGACCTGCCATTGACGGACTCATTAGGGGCTCTTTTTTAGATGCCCAGTTGTTTAAATCAGTGGATGTTGGTTATGTCAGGTGTAATGAGGAAACGAAAATGGGATGGGTTTATCTATTTCATCGAGATCTATAGCCGCATTAAAAGAAGTCCCGTTTCGATTAAAAAAAATCGAGACGGGTCTTTTTGCTAACGAAGTGCAATATCATATTTCGGGCTTCTGGGTCCAGGTATTGACAGATGCATTTTTATATGCTATACTTGCAAAAGAAAATGACAAGAGAAGAGGGGGTCCATTCCAGGGATATTATCAACTATTTAAAAAATATTAAAACTTTCCTTTAGGAAAGGGACCCCTCTCCTCTTGTTAAGATAAGAAAAATCCCTTTGTTGCCTGATCCAGGAAGCAAAGGGATTTTATTGTGTGTATTTTCTTAGGCCTAAGAAAATTACTTTACTGCGTCTTTCAAAAACCGGCTTGCTCGGAATTTTGGCACCGTTGTTGCCGGCACATCAACCATTGCACCGGTCCGAGGATTGCGCGCTTTGCGCGCTTTTCGGTGTTTTGCGTCAAAAATGCCGAAATCGCTTATAGAAACCTTGTCTCTTTTTTTCAGAGAATCGGTGATTGCGCCAAAAATAACGTCAACCGTTTCTTCAGCCTGTTTTTTTGTGCCGCCGATCTTTTCGTGGACAATATCAATAATGTCCGTTTTTTTCATAAGATTCGAATGCGTTACTGATAAATAAAAATGACCTTTTGATATGTAGTATCTATAATATCACGCCTGCGCAATGCTACAAACCGCCTATTTCTTATGAAACAGATTCTATTCGCAGTTGCTCTGCCCGCTTCTTTATCCCCTGATCGCGGATTTAGCGGGCATACTCAATCACTCTGGTCTCACGGATGACGTGGACTTTAATTTCGCCGGGGTATTTGAGTTCCTGCTCTACGCGGTCTGCGATTTTCCGCGCAAGGTTTTTTGCCTCTACATCAGAGATGGCTTCGGGCGATACGAATATCCTAATTTCTCTGCCCGCCTGTATTGCATATGATTTTTCGATTCCTTCAAATGAATTTGCGATGCGCTCAAGATCTTCAAGGCGCTTTAAGTAATTCTCAATGGAATCCCTGCGCGCGCCGGGCCGTCCTCCTGAAATGGCATCGGCCGTCTGTACGATAATGGATTCAACGGTTTCATAAGGATATTCTTCATGATGCGCCTGCATTGCTTTGACAACGTTTTCGTCAACGCCGAACTTTTTCAGGATGCGGCGCCCAATCTCAACGTGCGTTCCCGGGATATCGTGGTCAACCGCTTTGCCTATATCGTGCAGAAGCGCTCCTTTTTTTGCGACTGTAACATCTGCTTTTAATTCTTCGGCAAGCATGCCCGCGATGTGCGCCATCTCAATGGAATGCTGAAGGACGTTTTGTCCGAAACTCGTTCGGAAATGAAGCCGTCCCAAGAGCATGATAAGGCGAGGATCAAGGTCAAAAACACCGATCTCATAGATGGCTGATTCTCCGGCATCTTTGATGATGCGTTCTGCTTCTGTTTTTGCTTTTTCAACTGTTTCCTCAATGCGCGCGGGCTGTATCCGACCGTCAAGAATTAGGTTCTCAAGCGCGATCTTTGCGATATGGCGCCTGACCGGGTCAAAGCTTGAAATGACGATGGAGCCCGGCGTGTCATCAATAACAACTTCCACTCCTGCGGCGCGTTCAAACGCGCGGATGTTGCGCCCTTCTTTCCCGATTATCTTCCCTTTGATGTCTTCGGATGGGATTTGGACGGTTGTGGTAGTCAGTTCGGCAATATTTACTGGCGCTAAGCGCTGGATGATGGCCGCAAGGATATCCCGCGCTTTCTGTTCCATCTTTTCTTTGCCGAATGTTTCCAGTTTTTTGATGCGCGCGACGATATCTTCTTCAAATTTCTTTTCTAAACTCGCGAATAAACTTTCTTTCGCCTCGCTTTCGGAGAGTCCCGCCACTTTTTCAAGTTCTTTGCGCTTCTGCTCCTCTATCGTTTGAAGCTTTTCAATCCTTTTTTTTAGCCCTTCTGTTTCTGTATCAAGCACTTTTTTGCGGGACGCGATCTCGCCCGTTTCTTTCTGGATGACGTTTTCTTTCTGCGTTATGCGTTCTTCAAGCAAACGAAGCCGGCCTTCCCGCTCTTTTATTTCTGTGCGTGAGGTATTAATTGTAGATTCCGCTTTTTCTTTTGCTTCCCCGACTATTTTTTGCGCCTCATCCTTTGCGTCAAGGATAAGCTGTTTGATCTTAAGTTCGACTGAATCCTTGCGCTGCTGCGCGAGGAGTTGACGTAAGAGATAACCCGCGGCAGTCCCAACCAAAAATGCCGCTCCCAACGCCATAAGAATTTTCGTTGTGATAACCATACAAAATAAACGGTCCTGTTTTCTCCTTCTTCGCCAAAGCTTCGAAGGACAAGCCTTCTTTGCGTAGTATTGATTCAATATGAAGAATTAAGAACACGTTTTTTATTTAGTAATAACAAAATAAAGATATCGTTATCATAGCAGATTGTTTTTCGCTTGTCCAGGTTTTTGCTACAATGAATATATAATGAGTGGAAAGGCATCATATCACTCGCTTAAGATTCCGTATAAGCCGTTAGTATTTATTGTTCTCGACGGGTTCGGAGTCAGCTCCGAGGTTGTTGCTACAACCTGGAGTCATGCCAAGCGTCCGACGTTTGAAGAAATTGAAAATCACTACCCTTTCACAACTCTGCAGGCGTCCGGCGTATCAGTCGGTCTTATGTATGGAGAAGCGGGGAATTCCGAAGTGGGGCACTTAACAATAGGTTCAGGAAGGATAGTCTATTCTCACCTTCCGCGGATCATTGTTGCTATCCAGGACGGCTCGTTCTTTTCTAATCCAGCGTTCAAGAAAGCGGCGACACACGCGCGTACACATCAGAGCAATCTCCATATTATGGGGTTGTTGTCATCAGGGTCGGTGCACGCATATATTGATCATTTTTACGCCATTCTTGATTTTTGCAAGCACGAGCATGTTGAGCGCGTGTTTCTGCATATATTTACAGACGGCAGGGACGGGCCTCCGAAGGAAGGAGTGCATCTTATTGAGCATCTTGAAGAGCGTATAAGCAAGGATTATCCGTTTGCGCGCGTCGCTTCTCTTATTGGCAGGCGGTTTGCAATGGACAGGGATGATTATTGGGACCGGATAGAAACAACATACAATCTTTTAGTTGATGGTGGAGGCGAGACATTTGAAGATTCCTCCGCATTTATCCGGAAAAATTATGAGATAGGGATTACTGATGAATATATTCCTGCTGGAATAAAACAGATGAAAGGGAGTAAGACAGGGACTATGCAGGATAATGATGCCGTGATATTTCTGAATTACCGCGAAGACAGTGCGCGGGAACTTACATCGGCGTTTACCGATCAAGGATTTGATAAATTCGGGCGCCGGCTCCTGCGCAATCTCTTTTTTGTTACTATGACGGAATATGACGCGCGCTTTCCTGTCGCGGTCGCGTTTCCTCCTATTACTATTGAGCATCCGCTTTCGCGCGTAATAAGCGATGGAGGATTTTCCCAGCTTCATATTGCGGAAACGGAAAAATACGCACACGTTACTTATTTTTTCAACGGAGGGATAGAAAAAATGTTTCCAGGCGAGGCCCGCGAACTTGTTCCGTCGCCAAAAAATATCCGTTTTGACGAAAAGCCAGAGATGGCGGCAGCCGATGTAACCGACGCGATTCTAGATGGAATGCAGAATTATGATTTTGTCCTTGCGAATTTCGCGAACGCGGATATGGTCGGACATACCGGAAATCTCAAAGCAACCGTAAAGGCGGTAGAGATACTTGATTATTCTCTCGGCATTATTATTCCGAAAGTGCTTGAGCAGGGGGGTGGTGTTGTTATCACGTCCGACCACGGGAATGCCGAAGAGAAACTGTATTTTCCATCAGGAGAGAAGCGCACAAGCCACACGACAAACCCGGTGCCGTTCTATCTTGTATTAAACGAAGTGAAGCGGGATCGTCCCCGCACTCCTGTCGAAATTAAAGCCCTATACTCCGCGACAGAGGGAGTGCTTTCCGATATCGCGCCCACTCTCTTGGAATTAATGGATCTTTCCATGCCATCTGAAATGACGGGCATTTCGCTTCTGCCGCGTTTGTTGAAATAAGTTATTAAGTAATTTGTTATTAAGTTATTGAGCGCAATAGAATATAGAATAGTAACTAATAACTCAATAACCAATAACTAAAACGTATGAGATTATTTCATTTTTCATCAACGTTCCCCCGCGATTTATTTTCTTTGCCGATTGGGATAAAGCGCCTTTCGATCGTCATGTTTTTATACTATATCAGCTGGGGCGTAATGGATCCGTTTATGCCGATTTATTTTGATACGCTTTTTGGCTCGTATACGTCGGTTGGTATTGTTTTTGCTCTTTTATATTTTTTCTCTGTTTTTCTGTCGCTGCCTTTCGGCGACTTATCTGATATTGTTTCAAAAAGAACTTTGATGAAAATAATACTTGTGTTGTATCTTCCGCTGGGTCCCCTTATTTCGATAGTGCGCACCATGACCCACGTTATTTTTTTCCGGGCGTATCATGCGTTTCTTGCGACAGGGCTTTGGGCATCTGCCGAGGCGTATGTCCGTTCTCATTCCCCAGAAAAGCAATCATCAGAAAGTATGGGATTATTTGATACTGCGATCGGACTTGCAACATTTGTGGGCGCGATACTCGGAGGCATTCTTGTAACAGTATTCGGCATCCCTATTGTTTTTTATATTATGCCTTTGTTTGTGTTTGCGGCTCTTTGTGCGATTTTTTTTCTTCCTGATCATGAAGGCTCTCCGAGTTTTATTGCAGGCGTTAAACAGCTTTTTCGTAAAAGAATGTTTCGTTTTGAAATCAATGATTTTTTTTCATTGCCGGGCATCAGGCGCATTACCTTGCTATCGTTTCTTTTTAATGCGGCTTCGATCGGAACGATGGTTCTCCTTCCTCTTGTGTATAGGGCGCTTGGAGCATCGTTTTGGGAAATTGGCTTGATTTATGCTGTTTTTATGCTCCCCTCGCTTTTTGAAGCGCCATTTTCTGTTCTTGCCGATCATGTGGATAAAAAATTTATTTTTATTTTCGGGGCGCTCGTGGCGGTTGTTATCCAGTTGAGTATGGCTATGATCCATGGCGTTATTCCTCTTTTTATTCTTTCATTATTCCTCGGCATATTTTTTTCGCTTCTTCGCCCCTGCATTGAAGGAGCGGTGACACATGCTATGCCGCGCGAGCGGATCGGGGAATTAAACGGCGTCTATCGGTCGTTTCTGCTTATTGCTTCAGCGGCGGGTTCTTTTGCTATTGGTCCGGTTGCGGATGCCTTTACGATTCAAGCGGCATTTTTAGTTGGTGCAATTCTTATGGCGGTCTTCTTTTTTGCCGCGCTTTTCCACCCCGCCCAGAAATCCATACATTAGCATTTTGATTATTTTTATTCTTTTTTGACAGAGCTGCAGTAAAAATCATATAATAGTGGGACTGCAATAAGTTTTAGATTTATGACGGCAGATCAAAAAATCAGTGTTAGTAAAATTTTTACTTTTGAAGCAGCTCACCAATTACCGAATCATAAGGGGAAATGTGCCCGTCTTCATGGGCACTCATACCGATTTGAAGTCACTGTCAGTGGACCCATCCAGCAAGAGGGCGGTTCTTCAGAGGGTATGGTGATTGATTTTGCTGACCTATCAAACATTGTCGAAAGGGAGATCCTCCAACCATGGGATCACCAGTTTTTAAATGATCTTGTTCCGTATGTTACAACGGCAGAAAATCTTGCAGTAGATATTTTTAATAAATTAAAAAGGAGCGGCATACCTATCAAACGAGTATGTCTTTGGGAAACGGCGCAAGCATCCGCCACTGTAGAAGAATAAAATTAAAATCTTATTTTATGGATACCTTTGATTCAAAAATTATTCAGGCTGTGGAATTAATTTTACAAGCGATTGGAGAAGATCGAAAACGCCCAGGGTTGCGAGATACACCGGAGCGAGTTGTTCGAGCATGGAAGGAATGGACTCGAGGTTATCAAAAATTTCCTAGAGAAATAAAAACATTTCCCACTGATTACGACGGTTTAATTATTCGAAAAGGCATACCCTTTTTCAGTTTTTGCGAACACCATCTTGCTCCGTATACTGGTCTTCTTGATTTCGGGTATATCCCCAAAGGTAAGGTGGTAGGTATTTCAAAAATTATCCGTTTTTTTCGTCATTATTGTGCCCGCTTATCTATTCAGGAAGATCTTACAAAAGACATTATTGGAAAATTTGAAAAGATCGTTGAACCAAAAGGATCTATAATTCGGATGAGTGCCAATCATACATGCGAAAGCACCAGGGGAGTTACTCAAAATGGAGTTCCCACGATAACTTTTTACAGTACGGGTATCTTTAAAAAAGATCCCGCTCTCGTCACTGAATTTTTTAATAATCTAAATACATAGATATGGAAGAGTCTCCTTCAGTCCATACAAAAGAAGGCGTGCTTGACAAGGAAAAAGTAAAAGAACGATTCGCTGTATCTGGTGACCGTACTTTTTTTACTGAACAGGGCGAGGGGATAACCGTTGGCGAACCAGCGGTCTTTTTTCGTCTCCATCATTGCAATCTGGATTGCACATGGTGCGATACGCCCTACACATGGAATAAGAGAATGCCTGAATTTTACAAAGAAAGGGAGGTGTGGAGTTTTGACGAGACTATTCAGAATATTGTTTTAGATTGGAATGAAGGAATAAAAAACTATCAAGAAGAAGGAAAGGGGATAAAACCACGGCTTGTAATTACGGGAGGCGAGCCAATGATTCAATGTAAGCAAATAGATAAATTTCTTCGTCGTCCAGAATTAAAAAATTGGGAAGTTGAAATCGAGACTAACGGTACTATTCCGCCGCCCAAGGAATTCCCAGAACAGGTGCAGTTTAATTGTTCTCCGAAATTGGAAAATTCAGGAGTTCCAAGAAAAAAAAGAATCAATCCCGAGGCGATAAAAGCTTTAAAAGAAAGAAATACTTATTTTAAATTCGTGGTTAGGGATGAAAAAGATATTGACGAAATTATGAACGACTACATGCCTCTTCTTGAAGATTTCCCAAGGGAGCGGATTTATATTTCACCAGAAGGTGTAGATGCAAAAACACTTGATGAGGTGCGTGAAAAAGTGCGTGATCGTGTAGAACAAGAAGGATTTATGCTGGGTGATCGTCTTCAAATAAGAAAATATGGGAATCGCCGTCGCACATAATTATTTATGGCTCACCTTTATTCTCAACATCTTGCAAAGCAATACTCTCTTCAAAGAAATAGGCTTCGTGCTACAGACAAGAGAACATTCGCACTGCTTAAAAGGATAAGCATTATACGTAAATACGTATTAGATTTTGGGTGCGGTGATGGTGGATATGCAATGCAGCTTTCTCGTATGGGAGCAAGAAAAGTGGTTGGTATTGATATTAGTCCTACAATGATTAAGTTGGCTAATAGAAATTTAAAAAAAGAACAAATTAAAAATGTTGAATTTATGCAAGCCGACGGTGCCCAATTGCATTTTCATAAAAATACATTCGACGTGGCGTTTTCTAATTTTGTTTTGCATCATTTTCAAGATATTTCGGCGCCATTAAATGAAATTTCTCGCGTTTTAAAAAAAAGTGGTTACTTGCTAGCAACCCTCAATGCTTATAAAGTGAAATCACGGCGTTTTATTGATGCGATCGCTCGCTCGGCAGTCCCCATGCGTTTAGGAACGGGGAGAGACTCTTTTGTTGTTACGGCGTTCCTGCACACCAACGAAGACATTAAATCTTCATTAATAAAAACCGGCTTTAAAGTCCTTTTTTATAAAGTGGTTCAAAATCCTAACGCGGCAATTGATTCTTCTTATCATTATATAAATCAAGTAAGCTATAATTCGTTGCTTTTCCTTGCCAGAAAGATGTGATCTATTTTTCATTTATTTGACATTTTTGATTTACTTGCTATAATGGGGGATATTGTATTGTAGTCCGTTTGAGTAGAACGGACTTTCTTTATAGAAATATACACATATTTTATTCATTATGTTGACTGATCTCAAAATATTTAAAGCGGCGCTTGAACAGTTGGAAGTCGATCGGGGGGTGCCGCGCGAAAAAATTATTGAAGCTATTGAGATGGCGTTAGCCGCCGCCTACAAAAAGGAATACGGCAAGCGCGACCAGATTGTGCGCGCCCATTTTGACGTTGAGAAAGGAGATGTCCGTTTTGAGCAGGTGAAAATAATTGTTGACGCTTCAATGATTAAAACGGAAGAGGAAATTCAGCAGGAAATAGAAGAACGCGAACGAAAGATGAAGGAAGCGGAGGAGCGCGGCGAGGAATACAGGGAAGAAAAGGAAGAAGAAGTGCCGGAGACGGGCGGAGAAGATAAGGCGCCAAAAAAAGTCCGCTTTAATCCGGAACGCCATATTATGATTGACGAAGCAAAAAAGATTAAAAAAGGCGCAAAATCCGGCGAAGAGCTTGTCTTTCCTCTTGAACATAAGGAAGACTATGGGCG
>JACQLG010000047.1 GCA_016204155.1 Candidatus Niyogiibacteriota bacterium
CGTCAAGACCGTGGAGGAACATGTTGATTTTCGCGATCGCGAACGTACCGATGTTTATTTCTTGTCCATAGAGGTAAAGCGTCCGCGCGATTTTCTCGCCCTCCTTTTCTTTCAAATGATGGTATGCCTCAAGCAGGAAGCCGCCCGATCCAACGGTGGGGTCGTATATATGATCCTTCTTGTGCGGATTTAATATTTGAATAATGACACGCTCAACTTCTCGCGGGGTGTAGAACTCGCCGCCTTTTTTCCCGGCATCCGCAGCAAACTGCTTGATGAGATACTCGTACGCGTCCCCGAGAAGATCGGAGTTGATGTAGGTATCGCCGAAATTATATTGCGAAAAGTGATTGATGAGGCGCTGAGTGGTTTCGTTCGGAAATTTATCTTTGTGGGCGAAGTCAAGGTCGTCAAAAATTTTGTCGAGCTTCGGGCTGTTCGCATTCGTGAGCTTATCAAAAATTCCGTTAAGCTTGGGGCCGATATTCTCCGCCTGTTCCTCAATAACCGACCACCGACAATCCTGCGGCACTTGAAAGCGGTGGTTGTAATCAGCGCGGGCGATGGTTTCATCTTTGTATTCCTCCATCACGCGCTTATATTCCTCGTCCCATACGTCGCTGATGCGCTTATAGAAAAGAAGGCCGAAGATATATTTTTTGTAGTCCGAGCTGTCGATCTTGCCACGGAGAATGTCGGCACTCTTCCAGAGAAATTGCTCAAGCTGTGGCAGGGTGAGCTTGCTGCCCATTTTGTCCACGATGGCTTGAATATCCTGGGGGCGGTATTTCCGGTCGCCGCGCTTACCGGCCCGCAAAGGCACTAAAATACCCTCCTTTTCCCAGTTCCGGAGAGTATCGGGGTGGATATTGAAAATCTCCGCTACCTGGCTGATAGAGAGCAATTCCGGCTTTCCCTTAAGTTTTGCTTGGATGTCTTTACGCATATCGTTAACTCTATTCTAATCGATCTATTTTGTAAAGTCAAGGCCTTCATAGGTTATCATAGGTTGCAGGACGATTTCAAGCGAAAAATAGGGCTTTTAGAGGGGTTTTTGAGGATTTAGTTATCAACTCGGGGCGCTCTGGACTCCTTCGGGGATCGGCGTCATCCCTTATGGTGTATGGAAAATACAACCACAAGGGCGACCTTCGGGAATGGCAAGGGGCAGGTTCCCGCAGAGCCCATCAAAATCAAATACTGCCTCTATGCAAGAAAATCGACAGAAAGCGAGGAACGGCAAATCCTTTCCATCGATTCGCAGGTCAAGGAGATGCTCCAGCTTGCCGAGCGCGAGGGCCTTGATGTGGTCGAAATCAAGAGAGAGTCGCACTCCGCAAAAGATACCGGGCAGCGGCCAATCTTCAATGAGATCATCGAAGAGATCCGCCAAGGCAAATTCAACGCCATTCTTACGTGGGCGCCAGATCGTATTTCAAGAAATGCCGGGGACTTAGGGAGGATCGTGGATTTAATGGATCAGAAGCTCTTGATTGAAATACGGACATTCGGCCAACACTTCAGCAATAATCCGAATGAGAAATTTCTGCTCATGATTCTCGGATCGCAAGCGAAGCTTGAAAATGACAACCGAGGCATCAACGTAAAACGAGGGCTTCGGACAAGAGTCGAGATGGGGCTATGGCCGGGCGTAGCGCCACTCGGATATCTCAATCAGAAACTGATGGATAAGAAGTGCCAGATTGTAGTTGATCAAGTACGAGCTCCGATTGTAAAGAAAATGTTCGAGAAAGTAACCTACGAACATTATTCCGGGAGAAAGATTTATAACTGGCTGAAGTTTGAACTAAACTTCCATACGCGAGGAAATAAGCCACTCACGCTATCGGGCGTCTATCGCATACTCGACAATCCCTTCTATTACGGCCCATTCGAGTATCCACGGGAAAGCGGGAATTGGTATCAGGGCAAACACCAGCCGCTGATTACACAAGAGTTATTTGAAAAAGCGCAAGCGCAGCTGAAGCGAGATCAGATAGTCAGAGAAAACAAAGAGTTCGCCTTCACGAAACTATTTACCTGCGGGTACTGTCAAAGCGGAATAAGCGCCGAAGAAAAATGGAAGCCGCTTAAAGACGGCACATCGGCGCACTACATATACTACGGTTGCAGCCGGGCAAGAGACCGGAACTGCAAAAACAAATACATCCGCGAAGAAGAATTGATTGAGGAACTGCTAAAAATTATAGACAAGGTAAACATTAACGAGCTTGGTATGCGGCAAAAATTGGAGGACGAGATCAGGAGATTCAACAAACTGCAAAAGATCGTGAATGGACGTAGCGGAAAGGGACTCATCGAAGAAGATGACGTTAACATCCGCCAATACGCCAAGTACCTTCTTAAAGAGGGCAGTGTATCAGACAAGAGAGAACTGCTCGCGAATCTGCGAAGCCGACTGAACTACAAAGATAAAAAGATAACGATGATCGAGGAATAGCACAAACAAAAACAGCGATACAAAATCGCTGTTTTTGTTTCAACTTTTTAAGGCACTCGGGTCACAGCTTCGTCGCTATCACTCGGGTCATGCCGATAAAAAATTGTCATGGCGGAGGGGGCGAGATTCGAACTCGCGAGGCCGTTTCCGACCTTCTGGTTTTCAAGACCAGCCCATTCAACCACTCTGGCACCCCTCCGCACTTCCAATACTACCAAAAAAACACATCTTTTTCTATCCGCCTGCCCGATCATTGTCCTTCTTGACAAATCAATTTATCGGATTACCGTATTGTGCTATAGTAGAGGAATAAAAGTTATTATTAGGTAATCATCATAATATGGCAAAAGCAAATTCCGCGTTTATGAAGCCATTGCGGGTGAGCGATGAGCTCGCAGCCGTTGTCGGCAATGGCCCTATGCCTAGGCCCGAAGTCGTAAAAAAGCTTTGGGAATACATTAAAAAGCATAATCTTCAGGACCCGAACAACAAACGGAATATCAATGCTGATGCGAATCTAAAGAAAGTTTTCGGCAAAGGTACCGTAAATATGTTCGAAATGACCAAGCTTGTCTCAAAACACCTTTCGTAGGATTCCAGCGAGCAAAAAACAAAAAACCCGGCTTCACCGGGTTTTTTGTTGTTTGGTAATTTTTTGATACGGAATATGCAAGAAGTAGTAAAGAAATCGCGTTGGCTATGAGATGTATTTTTTAAGTTCGGATAAGAATTGTTTGAGAGTATTAATTTCGACGTGCGGCAGAACAATAATATGCGATAGTTCGCCGTGCGAAGCCAACAGCCATTTTGAAAGGATTTTTTGAGGCGGTTTTTTAATTACGACAATTGGAGCGTGAGGATTTTTCCACGCTGGCCAGCCAATTTTCTGAAACTGTTTTAGGAGCCATTCGCTGTTTTTGATCGAGGCATTTGCTCTTTGGCGGAAACCTTTTAATCCTAACTCTTTGATTGCCGACCATAACAATAGAGAATGAAAGCCGCTGCGCGACCCGCTGACAGTGTCGTCTATCGTTTTTATGTAGGGTATGAAGTGTTTGGCATTTTTTATTTTCACGAGATTTTTTCTGGTGAGCACAACTCCGCTGGAAAGCGGTACGCCAATTACTTTGTAACTAGAAAAAGTCAGGCTGTGTATTGGAAGCCTAAAATCAAAAACGGGAGATTCGGGTAAGAATGGGAGTATCATACCGCTAAGCGCCGCGTCAACATGGATATAAAAATTTTTCATTCTCGCTCGTTTGGTGATTTTGATTATTTGCGGGATGTCGTCTATCGCACCTTTCATTGTAGTGCCAATATTGGCAATAATGATTGCCGGGCGTGATTTTGATTTTTTGAGTTTCAATCCCAGATCGTGATAATCAATTTCACCATTTTCTCTGGAGTTCACTAGGACGACTGGCATGTTTAGTATCGCGGCGTTTTTAAAAACGCTATAGTGAGTATCTTGAGAACAGTAAATTATTCCTTTTGGGTAATGCTGGCGAGCTTGGAACATCCCGAACATATTTCCTTCGGTACTGCCAGTTGTCACATAGCCCCAATAATCATTGCGCGGCAGATGGAAAACTTTGCGAAAAAAATTTAAAATATCGCGTTCAAGTTGTTTTACTTCAACGCGATACGAGCCTTCTACGAAAGGGTCCCCGATATTGTTTATGAAAAATTTTAAAAATGGCTGTAAGTATGAAAAATCGTAGCCGAGCGTTACAGGATAACCTAATACGCGCCGAGATTGATCGCCAAGATTTTTGGCAAGCTTGACCAATTTTTTTCTAAAATTTTTCATATTTTTGTAAGATTGTCACGAGATCGAAAAGTGCGAAACATTCATATCGTATAGGAATTGCGTGTTTGGCGCAACACCGTGCATACTGCCGCTTCCTATTGCAACAAGGCGATTTTTGAGGTATTATAAAGGGCATAATGTTTTTACCGCCGCCATGGAAAATAAAAATGGTTGAGCCGATTCGTTTGCTTTCAGAAGATGAAAGAGGGCAGGCAATGAAAGCCGCGGGATTTAATACATTTCTTTTGGATTCGAAGGACGTCTATATTGACCTGCTCACTGACTCAGGGACGTCTGCAATGTCCGATTATCAATGGGCAGGGATCATGCTCGGGGATGAAGCATATGCCGGTTCCAGAAATTTCTATAATCTTACCGAAGCCGTAAAAGATGTATACGGCATGCCGCTACTTGTTCCTACGCACCAAGGAAGGGGGGCGGAACATTTGGTTTCCCGCGTGCTTGTAAAACCCGGCCAATACGTTGCTTCAAATATGTATTTTACTACCTCGCGGGTGCATGTTGAAGAAACGGGCGGCATCTGGAAAGACGTGATTGTGGAAGAAGCGCATGATCCTCAAAGCGAATTTCCGTTTAAAGGAAATATTGATACGGAAAAACTTTCCCGGTTTATCCAGGAAAAAGGAAAGGACGCGATTGCATTTCTGCGCATAGAAGCAAACTGCAATATGGCGGGCGGCCAGCCGTTCTCAATGGAGAATGTGAAGGCGGTTTTTTCTCTTGCAAAAGAGCATGGCATTCATGTAGTGATGGATGCAACGCGCGCGCTTGAAAATGCGTATTTTATTAAAATACGGGACAGCGCGTTTAAGAATACGCCGATCCGCGACATCCTTAAAGAAATGATGAAATATGTCGATACGATTATCGTCAGCAGTAAAAAAGATAATTTGGTCAATATCGGCGGATTTTTAGCAACGCGCGATAACCGTTTATTTGAAGAGACGCGCAATTTGGTGGTGACCTATGAAGGATTGCATACCTATGGAGGCATGTCAGGGCGCGATATGGAAGCGCTTGCGCGCGGAATTCGCGAAATGGTAAGTGATGATCGGCACGCGGAACACCGCGTACGGCAAGTAGAGCGGTTTGGGATGCTTCTTCACGCTGCCGGTGTTCCAATTGTTGTTCCAATAGGAGGGCACGCGGTCTATCTTGATGCGAAACGTTTTTTGCCCCATATCCCGCAAAATCAATATCCCGCGCAAGCTCTTACCGCAGCAATTTATGAAAAGACGGGTGTACGTTCAATGGAGCGTGGTATTGTGTCTGCCGGGCGTGATCCGAAAACAGGGGAAGAACATAAGCCGAACCTTGAATTGGTGCGCCTTACGATTCCGCGGAGGGTCTACACTGACGACCATCTCGCGTTCGCGGCAAACGGCATAATAGAATTATTCAAAAAGAAGGATGATATTGCGGGGCTTCGCATGGTCTATGAGCCTACTCAGCTCCGTTTCTTCCAGGCCCGTTTTGAACCGCTGGCATAGTGTGTGTATGTTCAAAACCCGACCTTGCACAATAATAAAATACCCTCTTTGTCAACTATTGACAGATTTAAATCTCGAATGAAAATAATCGCTGAAGAAATCCTCTTCAGCGGTTTTTTTTAATCTCTGGGAACCTTTTCGTGGTGCCTTTTTTGTTTTATAATAAAGGGTAATAAATATATGATTGAATCGTCCAGCAAAAATGAAAGCTTTAAACATAACGGTGAGATTGAAGTTCACGATAGTCATAGAATATATGAACAAACATTAGAGATATTAGCAGGTCTTCACTATGATATTGTTGAATTAATTAAATCCATCCCCGATTTACAAGAAAAACAAGAGAGCAAAAAAGTATTTTTTAAAGAAGAATATTTTTTAAATATTAAAGAATCAATCTCGAAATTAAGAGAGATAGCTCATGAAGTATCTGAATCTGGGGAAAGAAATCTTTTATTTTTATTTGGGCATCGAATAGCTAATTCTTTATTGGTGGTAGAAGCACATATTGAGAATATTGGCCTTAAACAAGTTAAGGTCACAGAAAAATACAATCAGTTTTTTAATATAAATATTTCGGAACAGGTGTATAACTACGCAATAAAGAATCTGCCGGATATGCTTGCTGAAAGAATAGTTGAGAAAATTTCAAATATTACTGATTTTGATCGAGAAAAAGCTATATCATTATGGTATGCTCATGGCATATTGAGAGGGGATGATAGGTTAATGATATTTTTTAATCCGGATTTTAATAGAAGAACTGACGCGAGAATGATGGATGAAATGCTGAACGAGATAAAAAAAGACCCCAGGACACTAGTATTTCTTAAAACAGAAATTGAGGGGTTAAAAGCCCAAATATCTAAGCAAGAAAAATCAGGAAAGTATATTGATTTCTAATAATAAGAAAATCTTATGGCAGGAGAAGAAAACGTCCCAAAACAAAAATCGTCATTTCCCCGTATGGAAGAGGAAATTCTTTCATATTGGGAGAAAGAACGAGTTTTTGAAAGGGTGTTAGAAAAAACAAAAAAAAGACCGCGATTTATCTTTTATGAAGGGCCGCCGTATGCAAATGGGCGGCCAGGGATTCATCATGTTCTTGCGCGCGCCTATAAAGATGTGATTTTGCGATTTAAAACAATGCAGGGATATTTTGTTCCTCGAAAAGCCGGATGGGATACGCACGGACTCCCTGTAGAAATAGAGGTTGAGAAAAAGTTAAACGTTCATACCAAAAAAGAGATTGAACAATTAGGCATTGGAACATTTGTCGAAACCGCGCGAGAAAGTGTCTTTGAATATAAAAAAGATCATGAAAAAATGACGCAGCGAATGGGATATTGGCTTGATTTAGAAAATGCATACGTAACAATGACGAATGAATATATTGAGGGATTGTGGCGTGTATTCGGCCAGATCGCGCAGAACGGATATCTGTATAAGGATTACAAAGTGCTTCCTTGGTGTCCGCGGTGTGAAACATCTTTGTCGTCCCATGAAGTTGCGCAAGAATATAAGAAGGTTAAAGATATTTCTTTATACGTAAAATTTCCTGTGCGCGGTGAGAAAAATACATTTTTTGTCGTCTGGACGACAACGCCCTGGACCCTGTCCGGGAATGTCGCGTTAGCCGTGAATTCGAAAGCAACGTATGTGACAGTAGAAAAAAAAGATAGCCATTCGAATACATCAGGGCGAGAGCGACTCGTTCTCGCAGAAGCTCAACTCTCCGTTCTCGGAGAAGGATGGAAAGTCATTTACAAACAAAAAGGAAAGGATCTCGAAGGTATACAGTATGAAGTGCTCTACGAAGTCAAGAGCCAAGAGTTAAAAGGTAAGAGTACGGGTATGTATAAAATTGTATCTGCCGATTTCGTAACAACCGACGACGGCACAGGCATTGTCCATATCGCTCCCGCATTCGGCTCGGATGACCAAAAAGCAGGCAAAAAAAATAATTTGCCCACGCTTGTAACGGTAGCTGAGGACGGGAAAATGAATACGCCGGGGTATTCATGGAACGGAAAAATTTTCAGCGAAGCAAATATATCAATTCTGAAAGATTTGGCCGGGAAGAACCTTCTTTTTAAAAAATCATTATACGAGCATGATTATCCTTTCTGCTGGCGGTGCAAGTCGGCTCTGATATATTACGCGAAAGATTCATGGTTTTTAAAGACAACGGCCGTAAAAAAGGTAATGCAAAAAGAAAATGCGCGTATTAATTGGCATCCTGACTTTGCAGGCTCGAACCGTTTTGGCGAGTGGCTTCGCGAGAATGTTGACTGGGCGATTAGCCGCGAACGCTATTGGGGGATGCCTCTGCCGATCTGGAAATGCAAGAAATGCGGAACAGCGGAAATCATATCATCGTTGAGCGATTTGGACAGGCGCATGCCAAAATATAGAACGCGGCTTTATGTTATGCGCCATGGCCAGGCAACGCATAATGTGGATGGCGTTGTCGGGCCCCCGATTCCCGGATTGGATAAAAACAACAAACTTACTGACAAGGGAAAGGAAGATATAAAGAAGACGGCAAAGAAATTGAAAAAAAAGATAGATGTTATTATTACTTCCCCCTTGAAGCGCACGCAAGAGACTGCGCGGATAGTCTCGCAAGAGCTCGGAGGCATTCCGATAGAGACGCATAATAATCTCTATGATATTCACGTGGGAGATTATGTGGGAAGGAAAATTGCTGATGTAGACCGGGAATTTCCAAGAAAAGACCGCTTTGAAAACGGTTTTCCTCATGGAGAGAGCTTTAGGGACGTACGCAGGCGAATGATGGCGGCTATTCGTGAGATACTATCTTTACATCCGGAGGAACGCATTTTAGTTGTTTCTCACGGCGATCCGTTGCATGTGCTTGCGGCATCTCTTGAGGGCAAAAAAGAAGAGCAATATTCTGAGTCGTGGTATCCGCGCACAGCGGAAGTAAAGAGGATTAAATTGCATAATTGGCCGTATAGTATGGCAACGGGCGAGCTTGATTTTCATAGGCCGTATATTGATGAAATTCGCCTGCAATGTAAGAAATGCAAAGGTGAAATGGAGCGCATTAAAGATGTTGCCGATGTATGGTTTGATTCAGGTGCGATGCCATTCGCGCAAATACCCCAACCTCCTTATCCTGCGGATTATATTTGCGAAGGAATTGATCAGACGCGCGGATGGTTCTATACGCTTCTTGCAGTTTCGTCTCTTCTAAAACTACCGGCGCCCTATAAAAATGTACTTACGGTTGGCCTTGTCTTGGGTAGCAAAGGCGAAAAAATGTCAAAGTCGCGCGGAAATGCAGTTGAACCATTTTCTCTTTTCGAAAAATACGGCGCAGACGCAGTACGCTGGTATTTTTATACGATCAATCAGCCATGGGATGAGAAATTATTTAACGAAAATGATATTCAGGCGGCGTCAAGGAGGTTTCTAATGATTTTATGGAATAGCGTTCAGTATTGGGAAGGCGCGCAACAAGTTACAAGTTACAAGTTACAAGTTACAAATCCTACACTCCTGATCAATAAATGGTTGTTATTACGGTTGCAAGAAATTGCCAATGAAATTACAAAGCGTTTAAACCAATATGATGTTGTCAGCGCGGCGCGCCTGCTTGAAGAATTCGTAGTTGAAGATATATCGCGCTGGTATATTCGCCGCATACGGGATGTCATGAAGCTGGGGGATGAAAAAGATAAAAAAGAAACAAGCGCCGTATTGGGCAACGTCTTATATCAGGTTGCGGTTCTCTCGTCGCCGTTTGTCCCGTTTGTAAGTGAAGCGATAGGGCAGAAAATCGGCATGAAAAAAAGCATTCATGAAGAAGCGTGGCCAACAATAAATCAAAAATCAAAAATCAAAAATCAA
>JACQLG010000046.1 GCA_016204155.1 Candidatus Niyogiibacteriota bacterium
ACCCATGTCATGCTGGACAAAGTCATATTATTTTATTATTATATGTGAATATGGAAAATGATATTTTGCAAGAAGATGATAAAGAAAAAGGGACGGAAAAAGAGGAGGAAGACCTCTTAGAGGAGGTGGTGGCTGATCCGGAACTCGAAGCCATGTTCAAGGCAGGAGTGCATTTCGGATACTCCCGATCCCGCCGCCATCCCGCAATGGCGCCTTTTATATTCGGCCTCCGCCATAATGTAGAAGTGTTTGATTTGGGAAAAGTTCGCGAAAAGCTCCGTGAGATTACGACGGTTATTGAAAAATTCGCTGGGGAAGGAAAGGTGATTCTTTTTGTTGGGACAAAGCCAGCGATCAGGGTTGTTTTAGAGGAGACGGCGCGAAAGATCGGCCAGCCATTCATGTCTGACCGCTGGATCGGCGGTCTTCTTACCAATTTTTCGGTCATTCGGAAGCGCATGGATTATTTTGAAGGATTACGAGAGGAGAAACGTTCAGGCGAACTAGAAAAATATACAAAAAAAGAACAATTGATGCGGACCAAAGAAATAGAGCGCCTTGAGCATAATTTCAGGGGAGTGGTATCATTAAAAAAGATCCCTGATGCGCTTTTTGTGGTTGATACGAAAGAAGAAATTACGGCAGTTCGCGAAGCAAAGCGCATCGGCATTCCCATCTTTGGTATACTGAATAATGATGGAGATCCGCGCGTAGCGAATTATATCGTACCTGCCAATGATTCCGCCCGTTCAAGCGTTTCGTATTTGTTGGAGCGCATACGGGATGCATGGGAAAAGGGCAAAAAGAGTTCATCCTTGAATGCATAATACTATTATGGATATTGATACTGTAAAAGAGCTTCGCGAAGAAACAGGCATTTCAATCATGGCTTGCAAAAAGGCATTGGAAGAAAGCGGCGGAGATAAGGATAAAGCGCGGGCAATTTTACGCAAAGAAAGCGATAATGCCGCTATAAAAAAAACCGAACGCCAGACTCACGCAGGCGTTATTGAAGCGTACGTTCATGCTAATAAGAAAGTTGGAGTTCTCGTAGAGTTGAGATCGGAAACTGATTTTGTTTCCCGTAATCCAGGATTTTCTTCGCTTGCGCATGATATTGCAATGCATATTGCGGCTTCAACTCCCGAGTCGGTTGAGGAGCTTCTTACCCAGCCTTTTATTAAAGATATGGACATAACGATACATGCAAAGATTAAAGAGGCGATACAGAAATTCGGCGAAAAGATAGAGATCGCGCGCTTTGAACGCTTCACGCTTTAGCCCATAGATATGAGCGTATTTTTTATTCTATTTGTCGTTTCTTTCTTCGGACTCGGCGTATTATTTATGCGCCATGCGTCTCGCGTGCGTGAAATCACAAAAGAGGAACTCACCAATTTCGTAGATGCGACACCGTCTCTTTTCCATGAGATGCGAATAGCATATTTTGTCCCGTTGGGCATATGGCTGAAACAGTCAGGTTCGTTTCTGCTTTATCATTTCGGGGAGCTTTTCTTAAAGTTAGTCAGTAAACGCTTGCTCTATATTGAGGCGAAATTACGGATTGTCGCGGATTACCTTCATGGACGGAAAATTGTAATGCGCAAAAAAGGACAGTCGCCCTTTTGGGATTCAATGCACGAATGGAAAGAAGAAATGCAGAACGGCAACGGTGAGAAAAAAGAATAGACGCCGAGGTAGCTCAATGGTAGAGTCCCGCCATTTATGCCAGGGTAGCTCAATGGCAGAGCAATCGCTTTGTAAGCGAAAGGTTGGGGGTTCAACTCCTCTCCCTGGCTCCTCAATTTAAATGGCGGGATAAACCATAGGTTGGAGGTTCGAATCCTCTCCTCGGCTTTCTTTTTAATTTCTCCGATTTATTCTAAAATAAAAGCAATGTCGAAAGAACGAATTGTGATTGTTGGAGGCGGATTTGCGGGAGTCCGATGCGCTCGCGATTTAAGCAGGCATGTCTATAAAGATGCTGAAATTGTTTTAATTGATAAAAACGGCTATCACGAATACCATCCGAATTTCTATCGAATCGCAACGACATTTCTGCCTCACTCAAAGCTGCCGCACCCGGAAACGTATCACGAACTGCGTGATAGGATATCGATCCCTCTTCGTGATATTATTGATCCGGCAAAAATGTCGCTTCTTATAGATTCCGTAACAGCTATAGATGCTCCCAAAAATACGCTGACTCTTGCATCGGGGAAACGCATACATTATCATTGGCTCGTTTTTGCCGTCGGTTCAGTGACAAATGATTTTGATATACCGGGAGTAGAAGAATTCGGATTATCGTTAAAAACCGCAAATGACGCCCTTCTTATACGAAATGCCATTGACGAATTATTTGCGCGGACTCCGAAACATATCCCTATTCATATTGTTATAGGCGGCGGAGGATTTACCGGATGCGAGGTGGCGGCAAGCCTTGCCTGTTTCATGGAGCAATTGTCAAAAGTCCATTCTCATCCGAAAGAGAATATATCGCTACGTATTTTGGAGGCAGGGGATGCTATTTTGCCGGGGGCCTCAATAGGCCTGCGAAAGCGCGCGCATGTTCGTCTTGAAAAATTAGGAATTAAAATTCATCCGCGTACGCGAATCACTCAAGTTAAACGTGACAGTATTCTCGCGGAAGAGATTCTTGATAATGAAGATAATCCATTAAAGCGTCCTGCGCCAGGCGGGAAAATAAAACAATTACGTTTTCCCTGCGCGCTTCTTTTGTGGACTGCGGGAGTGAAGGCGAATCCTCTTGCTGATTTGATCGACCGCGCGAATAAAAATCCGAAGGCGTGCCTCATGGTAAATGATTATTTGGAGGTAGAACCGTATTCAAATATATTTGCCATAGGAGACGTAGCATTCTGTTCAACGCTTGAAAAGCCGCTTCCGATGACCGCGCAAGTTGCTATCTCCCAGGGGAAATATATCGCATACGCCTTAAAGCGCATTTTTCATAAACGGATGCGATTCCGTTATTATCCGCATACCGCGCGCTTTATCGTACCGCTCGGGGAACGGTACGCCATCGCTGATCTCGGCTGGGTCATACTGGAAGGCCGCTCTGCGTGGTGGCTGAAACGTTTGGCAACATGGGATTATTTGACCGGCATTTTGCCTTTTTGGAAAGCATTGAAACATTGGAGGACGAGCCATATGGAGAGATAATTCTCCAGTTAATGGAAAGTATGAAGCAAATGAGAAGAATATATCTCGATTACGCCTCTACAACTCCGGTGGATCCCGAAGTTGTTTTAGCAATGGAGCCGTATTGGAACAAAACATTCGGCAATGCCGGATCAATTCACGCATGCGGCCAGGAAGGAATGAAAGCGGTTGACGACGCGCGCGAAGTTTTGAAAAATTTTTTAGGGGCAAGCGCTCTGCGCGAGATCATATTTACCGGATCTGCCACAGAAGCAAATAATATTGCGCTTCAGGGCGTTATCCAGCGTTTCGCGTTCCGGAACGGAAAAAAAACGCATGCCATCACAACCGTGATAGAACATCCTTCTGTTCTTGAACCGCTGCGTAAAATGGAAGTAAAAGGATTAGTCGATATAACATACATACGGCCCTCCAGAGACGGGATTGTTGATCCGGAGGAAATTAGAAAGGCGCTCCGACCGGAAACCGTGCTTGTATCCGTAGGATATGCTAATAACGAGATAGGGGTGATCCAACCTATCTCTGAAATTTCGAAAATAATCCGCGACTTCAGCAATGGAATTTCCAAGCTTCCGTACTTTCATACTGATTCGGCGCAGGCCGCGCAATATCTGGATATGAATGTAGAAAATCTCGGCATAGACCTTATGACTATCTCGGCGCACAAAATATACGGCCCGAAAGGAATAGGCGGGCTTTTTATGCGTGGCGGCATAGAACTCGAACCGCTTTTATACGGCGGCGGGCAAGAATACGGCATTCGTCCATCAACGCAAAACGTGCCTCTCATTGTCGGATTCGCGCGCGCTATTGAAATTCTTACACCAAAAGAAGGCAACGCATGGAATGATATGGCTAAGAAATTGCAGGCATACGCACTAGAAAAAATACAAGACATTCATCCGGCAGTAGAAGTGAACGGATCGCTTGAGCACCGCTTGCCTCATAATCTTAATATATGTTTTCCGGGGAAAGAAGCGGAATTGCTTTTGATAGGGCTTTCAGAAAAGGGAATTTGCGTTTCATCAGGAGCCGCATGTTCTTCACGCTCACAAAAGCCATCTCATGTGATTCAGGGAATAGGGAAGACGGAGCGGGACGCACGCTCTAGTTTGCGCATCACTCTGGGACGCACAACAACAAAAAATGATATTGACCGCTTCATTGACTCGCTTCAAGAGCTCCTTCTATAATAAAAGTACTCATGGAAGATCTCACAAAAGGACAATTAATTCTCCTCGTCTTACTGGTGAGTTTCGTGACGTCGGTTGTTACGGGGATTGTTACTATTACCCTTGTTGATCAGGCGCCTTCGCCGCTGCGCGAAACAATACATAAAGTAGTAGAACAGGTAAAAGTTAATCCGAACGAGGAAGATGAAGAGAAAGCGG
>JACQLG010000034.1 GCA_016204155.1 Candidatus Niyogiibacteriota bacterium
GACAAATGCTTGCCAAACGACCCTGCCTGCGCCAAAGCTTCGGCGGGCCGGCAAAACTACAGTTGGCAAAGCCCGCAAGTATGAAAGGTTGGCGAATTTGTAGATTTTCGGATGGATGATTCCTCGCGAGAATGCCCGCCTTAAGGGATCAAAAAGAGAAATATCTGGATGACGGAGGATGTAGAGATACGAAGATATTATTTGTTCTCTATCGGCAGAGTGGCGCAAGTAATGTATAACAACAAAGACCGCGGCAATAAGCAAAACGACCAAGGCCAGAAGCGCGTAAACTTTTTGAGGAGTTGCCGTAAACATTCCCTGCCAGAGCGAAATATGTTCGATGATGCCCATTTGGCAGAGCATTGTTTTACCAGTAAAAATACATCCCTCCATATTGCCATCATCGTTTGCTCTCATACCGGCGGTGTGTCCCAAGCCAAACAAACCCACCACAATAAAAGCGGTTAAACCGAGCATCGCCAGATAAGTTCCGAGGTTTTTCGTAACCATATTGAAACTATAGGATTATTTCTGTTATCTATCAAGTTGATGAACTAACAAGAAACGCAAACTTTATTAATTTTCTTTGCGCTGAAATAAAGCGAGACCAGCATCAAGCCGATCGCAAGCGTTACAAAAAGCCATCTGTTCTCAACGGCGAAAAAGACCGCTCCTGTTCCCAAAAATCCGAAAAGAACTGCTACGCAGGATGAGCATGAAGCGGTTGCAAATACCGTAGCAATAATCCCAGAATAGCTGCCGGCTGCTCCGACACCCGCGCTTTTGAGATTGTCTTTAATACTTTTATTCCTGCGGAAAATAAAAATATTCATGGTGATGACGAGCGATACAAGAGGCGCAAGTATGGTTAAGAGCGCGTAATCTTTCGGTGCGAATATACTCAATTGAAAAACAAAATCATTGCCGGGAATTGCGACCACGGGGATAAGAATAAAAACGAAGAAGATAACGGGAAAAAGCAAAAGAAAAAGCGCAAGGTAGTTTCTTTCTCGCAATACGGTTTTAGTTGCTGTGATAAGATCGCTCATGGTTTACTTCTGCGCTTTGTTACAATGTTCTTTTTTTAATTTTACGCAGGGACCGCCAAAGAGCTGCGAAGAGCAGGAAAACGCTTAACGGAACAAAGAAAGCCCATACCGTTGCCAAGGTTGCGGTGAGCTGAAGACCGATTACTAAAATCAGAGTTGGAACACAGCAAGCAGCCCCGCTTAAAATAGCGGGAACCGTACCGATTAATTGTACCAACCCTTGCGAACCGCGAAGAGAAAGCGCGCGAAAACTATAATATGATACGGCGCCATTGAGGCCGATCAGAATGCCTAACGTCGCCGCCAAAAACATATTGGGAACGGAAATAAAAAGTTTTAATCCGCCGAGATACATTGCGCCGATTGATTCAAATAAAAACGGCGCGCGCTGCCGGAACATTAGTTCCTGCCAATTTTCAGCTATTTTTATCGCAAAAAATCCATCCGTTGCTCCCATGCGTTGCGTGAAAATCAAAAACTGCGTTGCCGCAAGATAGACGATAACGTACACGAAAAATATAATAGCCGCGGTGAGCCAATACCGTCTCTCTCCGAGGATGGAAAATAAAAGTGAAACCATAAATATTATTGCACTAATTCTGTATTCGGATAAAATGCCGCCCAAGAAAACCACATCGCGTCAAACGCGTTTATCCATGTATCGGTCTCTTTGATGCGGGCCTTGTAGAAATCAAGCTCTTGGTCATAGGTAACAACAACCGTGCTATCGCCAAGAGATGCTTCTATAATTTTCTCTGTCCGCAGTTTATTTTTTAATATCGCAAGGGTTCGTCCTTCTGCGTCGCGGATGCCGACCACCACTTCTTTTGGATGTAATCGGCTGTCCGTATGGATCGGCTCAAACAACAATCTGTCAGAAGAATAATATCCTCTGTTTTCTCGCACATATGAACCGTATGGATCTCCGTTTTCCCCGTAATTTCGGAAAAAGCCCGTATCTTGCGATAAAATCAATGTATCGGGATGGGCCTGCTTCCATTTTTCCCATGTTGTCCACACAACAGGGAATTCTTCAAGACGAATACCTTTGGCAGGATCGGTAATCGCCGTTCCTAATATTTGCGGCCAATACGAATCGCTTTTCCGATCATACATGAGAAGATTTGAGTTTATAAGCTTTCCGGATACGCCAAATTCACTGGAAATCCCCGAAGCATATTCGCCCTTAAAACCAATCGCCGTGCCTGTCAGCGGGCAGTATGTTAGGGATACATCCTCGCCGCCAATCTTCACATTCACTATTTCATGCCATACAACGATTCTTTGCGGATAAGCAGCGGTAAGACCCTTGTAATCTATGCCAAATACAATATCTTGAGAAAGAAGCCACTCATCAGCCTCCTCGGCGCTTGTATATATCGGCTCGTCAATTGAAGGAATGCCGTCTTTTGGCGGCCCGCCGGAGATCGCGCTTTTTTCTAAAAGAGAGAAATATACGTCTCTATCTTGAGAAATCAACGGCGCAGATTCCTTCAGTTGTTTGCGTACTTCCGGCGCAACCTCAATAGGAGCGGCGTTTCTATTGGAAAAATAAAAGAAAACTACTCCTGCAATAATAACGAATAAGAAAAAATAAATTACTTGATTTCCCATAGTCATATTTTTTTAAACCCATTCATTCTCCAAATCAAAAAAGATAAAAGCATGATTGCGACGATGATAAATGCCCAGCTCAAATAACTTAGATATATTGTAAGAGACAGGGGAAGAAAAATGGCAAGCACTGGGATGCAGGCCGGACACGCGCCCAGAAGAATTCCGCCGATAATGCCGGTCGTGCCTATTTTTGCGTTCTCTACTGAACAGGTCCTGCAAACCTTCTTGTCATACACATATACGCCGACATAGAGCCCCGCAAGAATTGTCATTGCTGCATAAAGATAATTTTGAGGAGTATAATAATAAAAAAACTCAAGCCAATTTGTTATTCCTCGTAACGGAATTGACGGCCACAGAAAAACAAAGAGCATTGTTCCAAGTGCGGCAGCGGAAGGAAATTTATACCGCCATAGTTGAAAAATAACGAGTTCATTCATTGTCTGTTGCGACTATTTCTTTAATGAGGTTAAGGTAACTGTCATCGGCGGTTTGAAAGTCAATATTTTTGATGACCCCGTTTTTATCAAGCAAATATTTTGAATCAAGATATTTAAGGCCGATCTTTTGAGAGAGCGGGTCCGCTTGGCTATCAAAAGCAACAAACCAATCTTTATTTGCGAATTTATTTCTCCAATCAACCAAGTCGGAATCTTTTTCTCTAAGATCGACAAAAACTACAAGAACATCAAAAGCATTATTTCCAAGCTCGGTATCTAATTCAGAAACCTTGCGAGCCCCGATTTGGCATGGAACGCACCATGAAGTGGTAAACCACAGTATAGCCGGCTTGCCCCTAAGAGATTCATTTGTAATGGCGCGCCCATCCACATCAATAACGCTGAATGCAGGAAATGCTTTGCCAACAGTGGCGCTGACAATCTCGTTATTTGCTTTCTCATTCTGTTGAGGAGTATTAGGCGATCCTTGTTGGTTTCCGCGCCACGCCAAAAACGCGATGACGATGATCGGCAAAGCACAACAAATCCCTGCGATGGTAATAAATTTTTTCATATTTTGTATAATCTTTGAAATTTTTTAAGAGCATTTAGTTGAGTTTGCTGAAGATGAACCCCGGCCCTTCTGGATGTAAGAAAATCGATGGCTGCTTTTATAGACATTCCTTGAGATAGTAAATAAGCCGCAACTAAAGTCGGCGCTCGGCCATGCCCGTTTTTGCAGTGAACATAAACTTTTTCTTTGTTTCTTACCACTCTATCAATGCAGGCGACGCCCATTGAAAATTGATACATGGTCGGGGCATGATGATCTTTTACCGGCAACCAAAGGTAGCATTTCACGCCGAAAGGCGTGTCCATTCTGGTTTCTTCCAAACTAATATCCGTAGCTATGCCTTTGTTGAGAAGGGTTTTATCAAAATGGATCTGGCAGCAAAAATTTGTGCCGATGTAAATGTATCGATTAATCCGGGAATATTCCGTATGTTTATGCGTGGTCATAGTTTTGATGGAATTTGCAGAAGGAAACCGATGATAATTAAAATAATCCCCGCAATACCTATTATCTGTTCTCTTTTCATCGCTTTGAAAACCAATTCATCGACCTTATGTTCTTCCCAAAAACGATGGTGAACTTTAATCGCTGTGTAAGCGATCATTATTGTTCCAATAACATCTAATGTGAAGCCGATGAATTCTAGATTCATATTTCTCATCCTTTACTTTTTATCTAACCCTATCTTTACCTTTTCTTTGGCAATTTTTAAGGCAATGCTTCGGGGACTCTCATTTGTTTTAATAC